>CAYXJS010000001.1:0-126442 GCA_964465045.1 uncultured Bacteroidales bacterium
CATTCCGCTCAAATCACGAAGCGATAGCGGAGTGATGCAGTGCGGCCCGCCCGAATCCCGAGGCCTCGGGATTCGGTACGGGCGGGAATCTATTATTCGGAATTTGGTAAATGTCAAAACTTCATTAACTACGTTGAAAATATAATCAGGGATCGTATATTTTTTCAGGGATATAAAAATATTCCCGGCTGACAGGAAAAATACTTCCTTTCAGGCCGGGAATCTCAATTTTTATGCTCCAGAGTTTAGAGTGGTATTATTGTGATGCTACGGCAACATCCTTTCCTGCTTTGAGGGCTTTCAGGTTCAGGTCTACTATTTCTTCGCCTTTTCTGCCAAAAATAGCTCTTATAGCACCTTCGAGGTCTTCATACTCCAGGCCAACAAAAGGCGCTGCAGCACCCAGCACTACCATATTGGCAGCTCTCACTGAACCAATATCCTTAGCCATGGATTCTGCATTGAGAATCACATGGTTTTTCCTGGATTTGATCTTATCCAGCACCTTTTCCATTTCCGGGTAGTTGGTAATATTCTCAAACGGAACGGTGTTGGCTATAATCCACCCATCTTTTGACAGGAAGGGAAGATAGCGCAATGCTTCCATCGGCTCTACTGAGATTATCACATCCGCTTTTCCTTCAGGGATTAAGTCAGACATGATGGGTTGGTCTGAAATCCGGAGGTTCGATTGCACGTCTCCCCCACGCTGGCTCATGCCGTGTACTTCGGCCTGCTTAAGATACAGTTCCCGGTTAATGGCAGCCGTGCCAATCGTAGCTGCTATAGAGAGGATACCTTGTCCTCCCACTCCGGCTAATATGATGTCTTTTTTCATGATTGTCTGGTTTTTGTTGATTTACGATTTGGCTGCTTCTTTTTTGCGGGCTTTAGCTTTGGCACGCATTTTCCGGTTCAGGGTCTGAATGCATTCCCTTCGCGGGATAATAACCGACACGCCATTGTGTTCAAGCTCTTCTTTCATAACCTGATAATTTTCATCGTGTCGTTTCG
The DNA here is from genome assembly GCA_964465045.1 of uncultured Bacteroidales bacterium. Lineage (GTDB taxonomy): Bacteria > Bacteroidota > Bacteroidia > Bacteroidales > JAIPAH01 > JAIPAH01. The sequence continues at coordinate 1,015 of CAYXJS010000001.1, forward strand.
GCAGCGGATTAATAACGCGGATGTGGTCTTCTTCCACGCCGATGCCTTTGCAGATATCTTCTATCTTTCCTAAAGCAGAGGAATTTTGCCCTCCGGTCATAGCCGTAGTAGCATTATCGAGGATAATCACCACGATATTCGATTGATCAATCACGGCATCCAAAAGCCCTGTAATACCGCTGTGAGTGAATGTCGAATCACCGATTACAGCCACAGCAGGAGTTAATCCCGCGTCAGCGGCCCCTTTGGCCATGGTTATGGAAGCGCCCATATCCACACATGAATTAATGGAATCAAAAGGAGGCAACGCTCCAAGTGTATAGCAACCGATATCTGAAAAGACTTTGCCTTTGCCATAGCTTTCTATAGCTGCATTCAACGCGTTATACGAATCGATATGCGGGCATCCCTTGCACAACTCCGGAGGCCTGGAAGCCACAAAGTCAGGAATCTCTTCACCATAATCCACCTCAAAACCTAAGGCTTTACCCACAATATTGGGCGACAGCTCTCCGTCGCGCGGAATCGTTCCATCCAGCCTGCCTTTAATGGTAAGTCCGCGGGACAACAAGCCTTTCACCTGCTCTTCTATAAAAGGAAAACCTTCTTCGATAAACAGGATTTTTTCGGTTTCATCCACCATTTTCGCAATCATCTGCTCAGGAACAGGGTACTGGGTAACATGCAAAAGCGGATAAGGCACTTCCCTTTCGGGGAAATTTTCCATCACGTAATTGTATGCAATTCCGCTGACAACGATTCCCATGCTCTTGTCTTTGCCGTCATAATACCTGTTATGTCCGGCGTTTTCAGATTCTGCAAGGAAATGCGCCTGTTTAGAGAGCAGTCCTTTAAACCGCTTACGCGCGATGGAAGGGAGCAAAATGTACTGTTTGAGGTCGCCCGGCAGTTTTACTTCGTTTTGTTTCCTTACACTCTCTTTTCGTGTTATTCCTGCGCGGGAATGTGCAAGGCGCGTAGTAATTCTGATGAGCACCGGCGTTTCCATTTTTTCAGACAGGTCAAACGCATAGTGCACCATGTCATAAGCTTGTTGCTGGTCTACGGGCTCTAAAACCGGAATCATGGCAAACTTGCCATAAAACCTGGAATCTTGCTCATTTTGCGAGGAGTGCATCGAAGGGTCGTCGGCAGAGACGACTACAAGGCCTCCGTTAGTCCCGGTTATGCCGGCATTCACAAAAGCATCGGCAGCCACATTCAGTCCCACATGTTTCATACACACCATAGCCCTTTTTCCGGCGTATGCCATGCCTAATGCGGCCTCCATAGCTGTCTTTTCATTAGCACTCCAATTTGAACGTATATTTAGTTCTGCGGCCTGACGCGACGACTGAACATATTCTGTAATCTCGGTGGAAGGCGTGCCGGGATAGGCATATATGCCCGACATGCCGGCATCTATCCCTCCCTGTGCTATAGCTTCATCTCCCAATAAAAGTAACTTTTGCATTGTATGTCTATTTTATTTTTACGATAAGTTGTTTTACAAAAATAGGACTATTTTCTTATTTTGCCTTTCTGCGGAACCGTACTTTGATGGATTATGAGTAATATGAAACTAATCTAAATAGTCAGCAAAATATGCGTCATGCACACGATAAATAAATATTACTTTTGCAAACTATATGAATTATCTGGCACATTTATATTTATCCGGAAACGATAACGACCTGAAAATCGGGAATTTTATAGCTGACCATGTGAAAGGGAAAATGTTTTACAAGTATCATGAAGGCATCCAAAAAGGAATATTGTTGCACCGGAAAATCGATGCCTTTACGGATGAACATCCACTAGTAAAAGAAGGCATTTTACGCTTGAGGCATTCGCATGGCAAATACGCGGGAGTAGTGATTGATATGTATTATGATCATTTCCTGGCCGCGAACTGGCATCACTATTCTACGGATGTACTGCAGGATTTTACCAGCAAAGCGTATGTTTTGCTGATGCGCAACTTCATCAAGTTACCACCGCGGACGCGTATTTTGCTTCCTTTTATCCTGAAAAATGACTGGTTGGCATCTTACCGTGATTTAAACTTCCTGGCAAGGGCATTCAGAGGTATGGCTAAACGCACCCCTTTTGAATCGAACCTGGGCAATGCCGTAGAAGACTTGGTCGCTGATTATCAACGCTACAAAAATAATTTTGAAATTTTTTTCCCGGAAATGAAGACGTATGTTGAAACCGAAAGAATAAAGCTTTTAGCAACCGGTTTTTGAGGCACAACTTGCGCAGGCTTTCCGGTCTATCACATCCATTGTTTTAGCACAGTAAATCCCACGCTTACGCATCTCCTTATTTTTTCCTATTTCTGTTTGCGGGAACTTGCCATTCTTTATGAAAAATAATTTGAACCCCAGAATAGCAATGGCTATCAACACAATAGCCAGCGACAAAAGAATAAGCTTTAACATGGTTTTTTGTTTTTTTGCAAAATTACATTTTTCTCGCGGCTAATGATAGATGGTAATAACCAATTTTCGCGATCCGGCATGATTGCGAAATTCACAAAAATAAATTCCCTGCCAGGTACCCATATTTAATTTTCCGTTGGTAATAGGTATGGTCACTGAGCTTCCTGTAAGGGTTGATTTAATATGGGCCGGCATATCATCAGGGCCTTCCATCGTATGCGTATAATAAGGCTCGTTTTCAGGCGCCAGCCGGTTGAATGAAAACTCGAAATCGGTTCTTACGGAAGGGGCGGCATTTTCATTAATGGTTATGCCGGCAGACGTATGTTTTACAAAAACGTGGAGCAGGCCGTTTTCAGGCAATTCCCCAACACTTTCAAGTATTTCATGAGTGATTAAATGAAAACCTCTTTTGCGAGGCTTAAGCGATATTTCTTTTTGCGAAATCATGGTATTGTATATTTAAAAACAAAGTTCCTCCTGCAAAGGTAATGATTACAGGAGGAACAAGTATCAAATCGCCGATGATATTTCTAACGCTATTTATTGCTTTTTTTTCTCTCTTCAGCCATTTTCTCAAGCATTTCGGTTGTAACGGACTTAGGCCGCTCCAGCGGATAGCCCAGAGCGCGGTCCCATACGATGTTAGCTGTAATACCTATCGCGCGGCCTATGCCAAACAGCACCGTATAGAAATCATACTCCGTTACGCCGTAATGCCACTGAATTACGCCGGTCTGTGCATCCAGGTTTGGCCATGGGTTTTTGGCTTTACCCTGTTCTTTGAGGATAGGCGGCACCACTTTATATAGCAAGTCCACGTACTTAAAGAGGGGATCATCCTTGAGATGTTTCAGGCTGAATTCACGCTGCACGCTGTATCGCGGGTCAGTTTTTCTGAGCACAGCATGCCCGTAACCCGGAATAACCTGGCCGGAATTGAGTGTATCCCAGACGAACTGTCGCATTTCATCCTCAGTAGGAATCTTTCCCTCCATCTTATCATAAACGTCCTGAAGCCATCTCAATACCTCTTGGTTTGCCAGTCCGTGCAGCGGTCCGGCGAGACCATTTACCATCGCTGAAATAGAAAGGTATACATCTGCAAGTGAACTTGCTACAAGATGGCCGGTATGTGCAGATACGTTACCGCTTTCATGGTCGGCATGAATGATAAAATGCAGTCTTGCTACATCGTCGTAGGGCTTATCTATACCCATCATATGGGCAAAATTGCCACCAAAATCGCGGGAAGGATCAGATTGAATGCGATTTCCGTCGCGATATAATTTAGCATAAATGTAAGACCCGATTTCAGGAAGTTTTGCCAGCAAATTCATGGCGTCCTCGTAAGTCGGGTCCCAGTATTCCATTTTGCTGATGCCAGCTTCATATTTTTTCGCAAAGAACGATTCCCGCTGCAGCGTCATAATAGCTGAAGAGAATATAGTCATCGGATGACTGCAGCAAGGGAACGAATCAATTACTTCGTAAACATAGCGGGGCAGAATGCGCCTTTTGCTGAGTTCATCGGCAACATCACCCACCTGCTTTTCAGTGGGAATATCGCCTGTCAGCAACAGGTAAATCAATCCTTCTACCATAGGCATTTCTCCGCCTTTAGCTTTAGGAAGTTTCTTAAAAAGCTCAGGCAGTGTGTAGCCTCTGTATCGAATTCCTTCATTGGGATCAAGGTAAGAAATATCCGTCACCAGGCTTTTCACACCCCTCATACCTCCAAGCACCTGTCCGATGGTTATTTTATCTACCACCACATCGCTGTGATGCTTTAACAACTTCTCCGTTCTGGGCCGGTGCTGTTCAATTTTTTCGTGTAATTTTTCTTTTAACGTAGTCATAGTTTATTGTTTTATTAATTATTTAATGCAGCTATCAGATTTCTGTCAATCGCTTCCAGAAACCCCTCAGTGGTAAGATAATGATCATTAGTCATTTTATCACCATGAATAAGCAATGCAAGGTCTTTAGTCATCTGGCCGTTTTCCACGGTTTTGATGCAGACATCTTCAAGCGTTTTCGCAAATTCTATCAGTTTCGTATTGTTGTCAAGCTTTCCTCTGTGCTCTAATCCTCTTGTCCAGGCAAAGATGGAAGCGATAGGATTGGTAGAAGTCTTTTTTCCCTGCTGATGCTGGCGGAAGTGTCTCGTTACGGTTCCATGGGCAGCTTCCGCTTCCAGGGTTTTACCGTCGGGAGTCAGCAGTACCGAAGTCATCAACCCCAAAGAACCGTAGCCCTGTGCAATGGTATCTGATTGCACATCGCCATCATAGTTTTTACAGGCCCACACAAATCCGCCTTCCCATTTTAACGCAGCCGCAACCATATCATCAATCAGGCGGTGTTCATAGGTAATACCGGCCTCTTCGAATTGTTTCTGATAATCACTTTCAAAAATTTCCTGGAAAATATCTTTAAATCTGCCGTCATATTTTTTTAAGATAGTGTTTTTCGTTGACAAGTAAAGCGGCCAGCCTTTTTTCAGCGCCTGCTGGAATGAAGCATGTGCAAAACCCCTGATAGCCTCTTCTGTGTTATACATAGCCATAGCCACGCCGCCATTGCCTTCAAAATCATACACTTCATGTTCTTCAGGTTCGCCGTTTTCAGGTGTGAAAGTAAGCGTAAGTTTTCCTTTTCCCTCAACCACAAAATCTGTTGCTTTATATTGGTCTCCGAAAGCATGACGTCCGATTACGATGGGTTTCTTCCAACCCGGCACTAACCTAGGAATATTAGAGATGATAATAGGCTCGCGAAAAATAGTTCCACCGATGATATTCCGCAACGTTCCGTTGGGGGAACGATACATCTCTTTCAGGCCAAACTCCTCTACTCTTTTCTCATCAGGTGTAATCGTGGCGCATTTGATGCCCACATTATACTTTTGAATTGCTTTAGCAGCATCACGGGTAACCTGGTCACGCGTTTCATCCCGGTGTTGAATGCCTAAATCATAATATTTCGTTTCTACATCTACATACGGAAAAATCAGCTTTTCCTTAATAAATTTCCAGATGACACGCGTCATTTCATCGCCATCCAGCTCAACAACGGGATTCTTTACTTTAATCTTGTCCATTTAGCTTCTTGTTTTTACGATATTTATTTATGTTTATACTTAGATATTTAGCTTATAAAGATACAAAAATATGATAATCCGCAATAAAAATTAAACAATTAAACCAGAAAAGTGATTTGATTGTTTCCTGTTTATAATTTAACATCAGAGCATTATGACAAGCAAACTGGCATATCAAAAACTTATAATATATGATGCACATTGTATTATATGCAATTCATCGGTGCACTTTGTTGCAAAGCACGACAAAACAAATACCATTCATTTTACGCATGCAGAAACCCCTGCCGGACAAAAATATGCTCATCTGCTGCCGGACAATTTAACACCTGATATGACCGTAGCTTTTGTTTCGGGCTCTGAAGTATTTGTTATGTCTGATGCTGTTATTGAAATTGCCCGGCATCTGAGATTTCCCTTTAATTTGCTAAAAGGCCTGAGGCGAATTCCAAAATCCTGGCGCGACGGGTTATACCGGCTCATTGCCAGGAACCGGTTCAGGTTTTTTAAGCGCCGGCAAAGCTGTATTTTGCCTTCTCCGGCTTTGCGCGAAAAAGTTGTGGAATAAAAAATTGTTTTTAACTCAGCATCAAACTCCGGTTTGGGATACGAATTGAATAACTGTACTTCAAAATAACCAGAAACTTCAGCTAATCGTTGGCAGAGCCCATTTAGAATAATTGCCATAGGATTTATGAGTCTGGCATAAAAAGCGCTCACTATTGCACTAAATTATATAATGTAATGTTTATCTGGATGTTGTAAAATATAACTTTCTATATATTTTGTAATTGATTATCATACTATTAACTTACAAGCCTAAAAACTTACGAGCTTATTAAACTGGACTCATTTATAAAAGCAAGCACACAGAAAATTTACATCATCAAAAATAGAAAAATGGAAATAAGGGTATTACAGTATGCCAATGAATGTAATTTCTTTTACTTTTGTCTGGATTTCATGAAAAGATAGAAATATTAGGCGCTATGAAAAAACCTTTTTTTACCCTTTTTGCTGTATTGATTTTTATTGTTACCTCGGCCCAGGAGGGCACAATACGTGGTTTTGTGTATGAGGAAAGTACCGGCGAACCGGTTCTTTTTACCAATGTGTATCTTGATAAAACTACATTAGGTTCTACTACCAATGAAAACGGATATTTCTCTATCTCAGATATCCCTCCCGGAGAGTATACTTTGATGATAACCGCCCTGGGATATGACAGCCTTACTGACAATATATCGGTAGATGCTGGCAGAATCATCACCAAAAAATATTTTGTAAAAAAAGGCAGCGTATCCATTCAGGGTGTAGACATCACTGCCGATCGCTCTGAAGCGCGCAATGAAACCCGGACTTCAGTAGCAAAGCTCAACCCTCAGGATATTGATCGAATTCCAAGCATGGGAGGTCAGGCAGATATAGCCCAATACATGCAAGTGCTGCCCGGTGTTATTTTTACCGGCGACCAGGGAGGCCAGCTATACATCCGTGGTGGGGCTCCCATACAGAATAAGGTACTGCTTGACGGGCTGACCATTTACAACCCGTTTCACTCTATCGGTCTGTTTTCGGTGTTCGACACAGATATTATCCGCAACGTTGATGTTTATACAGGCGGCTTTGGCGCTCAATACGGAGGACGGATTTCTTCTATCATGGACATCACCATACGTGACGGCAACAAAAAACGCATGGGCGGTAAACTCAGCGCCAACACATTCGGTGCAAACTTAAGCCTCGAAGGCCCTATTATAAAACAAACACCGGAAGGCGACGGAAGCGCTTCATTTATCCTGTCTGCCAAACAATCCTATCTTGATAAAATGTCAGAATCGCTTTACTCCTACGCCGGTGAGTTTGGATTGCCATTCAGCTATACAGACCTTTACGGAAAAGTTTCCTTTAACTCATCAAACGGAAGTAAAGTCAATTTCTTTGGGTATAATTACACTGATCGTGTTGATGATTACCGGGCGTTGTCTGATTTCCAGTGGGATGCCACGGGTATCGGCTCCAGTTTTGTGATTATTCCAGGCAGCAGTCCGGTTGTGATAGAAGGATATCTGGGATACAGCAACTACGAATCCTCAATGGATGAAGTTACGCTTTATGACCGTACAAGTACTATTGACGGTTTTAACCTAGGTGTGGATTTTTTGTATGTCAGGGGTGAAAACAACCTGAAATATGGCCTGGAAATGAATGGTTTTACTACGGATTTCTTTTTCGTAAACAGCGTTGGCAGAAACATACAGCAACGCGAAAACACAACCGAACTGGGAGGATATTTTAAAGGGAAGTTTGTTTTGAACGATTGGGTGATTGAACCCGGCATGCGACTGCAATATTATGCCTCCCTGTCTGAGCTGTCGCCGGAACCACGCCTGGCAGCCAAGTATAATGTATCAGACCGCCTGCGCCTGAAATTCGCCACAGGAATGTATGCTCAAAACCTTATCAGCGCCCACAACCCACGCGATGTGGTAAGCCTGTTTTATGGTTTCCTCTCCGGCCCCGACAACCTGCCCGATACTTTTGAGGGAGAAGAAATCACATCAAAGCTTCAGTATGCTCAGCATGCTGTTGCCGGTATGGAGTATGACCTGAACGGAAGAATAACCACAAACCTCGAAGTGTATTATAAAAACTTCTCGCAACTTACTGCACTTAACCGGAATAAAATCCGTGACGAGCAAGACAACCCCGATTTGCCCGATAACCTGGTAAAGGATTTTATGGTAGAAGAAGGCAATGCTTATGGAATGGATATGACGCTTAAATATGACGATAAAAAACTATACCTGTGGGCGGTCTATTCTTATGGATACGTAAACAGGAACGACGGCATTGAAGAATATGTGCCGCATTTCGACCGGCGCCACAACCTTAACCTGGTCATGAATTACCTTCTCGGAAAAAGCAATAGCTGGGAATTCAATGCCCGCTGGAACCTGGGATCGGGCTTTCCGTTTACACAAACACAAGGCGCTTATGGGATGATTCCATTTGCCGATGGCATTGAAACGGATTACACCGAGACAAACGAAGATTTCGAAATAATTTATGCCGATTACAACAAGGCCCGGCTATCCTATTATCATCGCCTTGATTTGGGAGTGAAAAAAATCTTTTTCCTGGGAGAACATTCAAGACTTGAACTTAACGCAAGCGTTACCAATGTGTATGACCGCAATAACGTGTTCTATGTTGACCGCATCACAAACGAACGAGTAGACCAATTGCCGATTATGCCCAGTTTTGGGTTTAATCTGACGTTTTAGGTTTAGATATTTTGCTCTGATTTAAGCTAATTTAGCCTCCAGATATTTAAAGCGAGTCAGCTTTTACTTTAAACTCCATGTCTGCACGCAAAGTAATATCCCGGGCAGAAGCTTCGCGTGTTATAACCTTAACATCCAGATCATAGGTGTCCTGAATAAGATAAGGCCTTAGGTTCTGCGATTGAGTTTCCAAATCAATGATATCTGCGTCTTCAGGAATATTGTCTTTTGAAGCTATCATAACCTGCTCTTCGTTCTCGGCAGAAATATAAATTTCTATCGATTTCAAAAAGCTAAAAGTAAAATCCTCTGGCGAAACGATGGAAAGGCTGAATTCCTCAAGCGTGATTTCATTTACCAGTCTGGCAGCAGTATTATTGTTTTCAAAGGTTTCTGATGATTGCGTGTTAACATCCGGTGTCGGCACGATAAAAGGCGTTTCCATCGGAAACTGGTTTTCAATTTCAAACTCTGTTTGGTTTTTAATGGTGAATGTGAGCAATTCATCCACCTTGTCGCAACTTTGGCTAAAAAGCAGAAAGCCTATTGCCAATGCTATTCCTAAATTTTTCATGTCTGGTTTTGTTACTGTTTGTTAATCAACAATCTGTTCTTATGAATGTTTGTGTTTCGTTAGAGCCCATAACAAGTCGGTCAACTTACTCATAAATCACCGCAAAACGATCTCTGCCATCCATTTGGATACCCAGTTCTTTATTAAAGGTCAGTCTTTTAAAAAAGTATTTCTGCCCGGAAGGTTTCAGGCTGTTAAGCCGATCCCAGTTAATATAACAATTGGAGTTTTCAGGAAGGATAGAAAAATATCCCACATTCATACTGGTTACATTGTGAAAGAAATGTGAACCTGACGAAGCATCCAACGGAAAATTCTCCAATGCTGTTTCTACAATAATTTTGGCATTGGAAATCTGCGGCCAGTCCACCGGAATACCAATCCATTTATCGCGCGTACCCCAGCGCCCCGGTCCTATCAAAACATATTTGCGGTTTTCCTGAATCATTTGCTTATTCCAGACTTCTATTTCCTTTGCCATTTCCTCGGTTTTGGTTTTGTCAAACCTTTTAGGATCAATTACAATTATATCATAAACTCCTTCAATAATGCCATTACCCATGATTTGCTCGGAATATAGCAAACGCTTGTTTTCAGGGATGTTTTCCAGATTCACTTTATGATTTTGCATTTTCCCGATAAGGGGTTTTATCTGCAGAATGTAAAACGCTGATTTCCAATCACTATCCTTATTCAAATCAACTGCATATTCAATCTCTACCGGCGATCCCATAGCCTCTTCAACCACATCCATAACCATCTCAATGCTTTTAGATAAAGGGACGTAATTGTATTTTAACACATCCGCAAAGTTAATAATCCTCGGTCCGTATTTGGTAACGCCGGGATGCAGCACATCTGCCTCAATATCATAAACCGATGCTGTATGTTTTAAAGTCCCGTGCATTTCCGCCTCATCAATATCCAGTCGCTTTAATCCGGCTGTATCGCCCTGCAGGAAATTCAAGTCCTTCTTTTTCAGGTCAACAGCCCACAACTGAGTTTGAGAGTTCTTAATTAAATCCTTCGTCGAGCTGATCTCCGTATCGGGGTATTTAGGCGAGAAACGATAGGCTTTTTCGCCGTCTACCACATGTTTTCCCAAACCCACAGCCGCTACAGCAAAGCCTTCTTCCGGCTTCATGTGTGAGACAGGATAGTAGTTGTATGACTGGGCTACGCCGCTGATATGCGGGTAAAAATAGTGTTCATACTGCTGCCCTACTACTTCTTGTATAAGAATCGCCATTTTTTCTTCTTCCAGCCGGTAATCGATGGCTTTAATATAACCTCGTGCTCTTGGACTATACACCGAGGCATAAACCATCTTTATCGCCGAGGCAAGTTGATGAAGTCGTGTACGCAGGCTTCTATCGCTGTTGGGCAGGATATACGTCTCAAAAATACCTGCAAAAGGCTGCATAAGTGAATCTTCAAACAACCCGGAGGAACGTACGGCAATCGGTTTGTCTATTTTCCGGAGCATGCTGCGCAGCCTTTTCATCAGCCTGTCAGTAAGCGAACCTTTCAAAAACTCTTGCTTAATCGTCTCATAATCTCCATTTTGAAGTACCAAATCATAGAAATTATTTCTGCTCATAAAGTATTCAAACTCTTCCGTACCAATAACCGAGGTTCGTGGAAATTTAATATTGATATTCGGCAATTGTTTGGAAAAATCAAAACTGTGTATCAACGTATTGATAAAAGCCAACCCCCTGCCTTTTCCTCCTAAGGCTCCATCAGCAAGCCGCACGATATTTTTAGGGTCAAGAATCGCCGATTCCTCAAACGGAATGATTTTTCCTTTATCCTGTTCATTGCGGAATTTAGAAATCACATCCAGCATATATTTCCGGATTTCATCCGCAGATTGAAAGTCAGAAATGTTATATGGACTTAATATCCGGGCTGCCTGAATTTCTCCCCTGGCCATCAGCCATAATGAAAAATGGTTTTTCTTGCCGTGATACAGCAGCGAATCATCTGGAATAGTTTTCAGGCGTTGCTCAAACTCGCGCAATGATTTAGCCGTAGCAATTTGCTTCCCGTGCTGATTACGATAAATAAAATTGCCAAAGCCCAGGTGGTAGTTTATAAAACTGCGTAAATCCTGTTCAAGTGACTCCGAGGATTTATTTATAAAACTAGCGCGGTATTGATGAGCATGATCTGCATTCTTTGGGTTTGAGGATTGCACAACAATTGGTATTGAGGTGTTTGATTTCCGGATATGACGTATTAACTCAAAACCGGCTTCATCCTTCATCTCTCCTTCTTTCTGAAACTTAACATCCGCTATTAGGCAAAGCATATATTCTTTATATCGCTCATAAATTTGCTGCGCCTCTTCATAATTTTTCGCATGCAATATTTTAGGTCTTGCCCTTAGCCTAAGCACTTTATAAAGTTCATCGCCGCTGACGTCGTCAATAATGCGCCGCGTTTGCTCCATCAGAATTTTATATAAAATAGGCAAATAGCGGGAATAATACTTCGGAGAATCCTCTACGAGCAGGATCACCCGAACTAAACCTATCTGCGTGTCATTTTCTACATTTATTTTATCTTCTACATGTTTTATCATGGCGAAAAAAACCTGCGACTCCCCATTCCAGGCAAATATTTTATCTATGGACTGCGTCTGGCCCACCTCTTTCTGAAAATAACCAATGCTTGAATTGTTGTTTAAAAGCGCATGAACAGGTATGTACGGAAATTTATCCTTGATTTTCTGACTTAACGTCACCGGGCTTTTCACATCCAGGCCAATCATAAAAATGACCAGGTCAAAGTGTTTGTTGTTCATCTCCTGAAAGACTTCTTCTTCCGAGGATACACCCGTAATGCGGGGCATAGAGGTTAAGTTCATGGTATGATATTCGCCCAGCACGTGTTCTGAAAAACGTCCTTCCATTTCTATACTAAACGCATCATATAGATTCGCCACCAACAATATCTCTTTCACTTTAAACGGCATCAAATCATGATAAATATCACGATTATAATTGCTCTTGTTAAGAAATCGTCTCAAAAGCTGCCGGTTCGGGATCTTCTTCCCTACATCCTGCTTTGGCAGGGGTACGGAGCGCTCTTTAATAGTGTATAGCTCTTTGGCTTTGATACTATTAAGGTATCCTGTAAGCAACTCGGCAATGTTCCTAATCAAATCACGCTCTTCTTTCAGAAACGGGCCTTCATCAAGGGTAGCAAACTTTTTGGTGTAATACACTTCAATATAGCCCGTTTTGTTATCAATGGTATCAAAACGCTGTTTCTGATACCAGCGTGAAGATTCAAAGTCAGGAGTAGTATATTCTTTCCCCTCAAAGCGAATGCGAGCTGTAGTGTATTGCGGATATTGCCACGCCTGTGGCAATATTTTGCATAGTTTAGAAAGCGTTTCGCTCACTGGTTTGCCTTCGCTTAATATAGAAGTGGTTTTATTTATTGCTGCCAGCTCCTTAATTCGCTCGGTATTTTCCCGTATCAAATGCTGAATATCATGACTGTTTTCCTGGTTGCTCATTCCGGCTGATATTTAATTATTGTATGATTGAGTTTGGCCTAAATAGTATCATATTTTTTACTAAAGTACGTAATAAACCGATTATCAGAATGTTATTAAATCTGTATTGTCAGAAATAAACTATTAATTTTCATGCTATTAACCTATAAACGTAAAAACATACGAACTTATTAAACTGAACTTATGGTTCCCTTTCCAAATATCGTAATATTATCCTGATTATGAAAATATTCAACTAACACTATTTTTCTATATATTTGTGGCAAATCCAGCAAAAAATCACAAACCTGCATGATTAAGGTATTGGTAATTGACGAGCACCAACTAATGTGTGATGGCATCAAAAACATTCTGCATCAAACTGATGATATTCATATGATTGACTGCGTTTCGCATGCTGAAACCATAGCCGGTAAACTCAAAGCCCTTGATAGTCATATCCTGCTTTTTAACATATACCAACTTGATGAAGACCAGCTTACACTAATACGGAAGATTTGCAAAGATCATCCGAAAATCAAAGTGCTTATCAATGCCATGTTCAGCAGCGAGTATTTTATCCTGAAAACCATAAAAGCCGGTGCCAAAGGGTATTTAAGCACGGACGACGGAGCTGACGAACTCAAGCAGGCCATATACACTTTGCGCAACGGGTATGATTATCACGGCAAGTCTATCTCCAACATTTTATTGTCGAATTATCTCAAACAGCACCGCGGAGACGAAAAGGGGCTGGAGAAACTCACGCAAAGAGAAAAGGAAGTACTTCACCTTTTCGGCGAAAGCAAAACCAATAAGGAAATTGCAGAAATTCTTTTCATTAGTGTGCGTACAGTAGAATCGCATAAAAACAACATCATGAAAAAGATAAACCTCAAAACAACGGTAGATTTGGTCAAGTTTGCCATCAAAAACAACATTATTCAGCTTTAGCTTTTCAGCCCGGCAATTTAATAATTCTAATTCCGATAGATACGGAATATCTTTTGCGTGTTTTACGGAAATGAAACCCATAATCTAATGCTTTGTCAGAATTTTCTGTTCAGTGATGGTATTTGTAGGTATCATTGATACATTAATAAACAAAAACAAACATTATGGCTAACGTATTGACACAAAAAGTAAACGATTTTATGGCGAAAGTAATCGCCAAAAACCCCAGCGAAGTGGAATTTCACCAAGCTGTGCATGAAGTGGTAGAATCTTTGATTCCCTACATCGAGGAAAACCCGAAATACAAAGAGGCGAAAATCCTTGAACGCATGGTAGAGCCTGAACGTGTTATCCTTTTCCGTGTTCCTTGGCTGGACGATAAAGGAGAGATTCAAATTAACAAAGGATTCCGCATTGAAATGAACAGCGCTATAGGCCCTTATAAAGGCGGATTGCGCTTTCACCCTACAGTAAACCTTGGCATCCTGAAGTTTTTGGCTTTTGAACAGGTATTTAAAAACTCGTTGACTACCTTACCTATGGGTGGCGGCAAAGGAGGTTCTGACTTTGACCCCAAAGGCAAGTCAGACGGCGAAGTGATGCGTTTTTGTCAAAGCTTTATGACAGAACTTTCACGCCACATTGGTGCTAATACAGACGTACCGGCCGGCGATATTGGTGTTGGAGGCCGCGAAATCGGATTTCTGTTCGGCCAGTACAAACGCCTGAAAAATGAATTTACGGGTGTGCTTACCGGAAAAGGCATGGAATGGGGCGGCAGCAAAATCAGGCCTGAAGCCACGGGTTATGGCGCTACTTACTTTGCGCAGGAAATGCTTAAAACTATTGGCGAAGACCTCTCAGGAAAAATTGTTACCGTTTCCGGCTCCGGAAACGTAGCCCAGTTTGCCACTCAAAAAGTAACCGAATTAGGCGGCAAAGTAGTTACACTGTCTGACTCTTCGGGCTTTATCTATGACGCAGATGGCATTGACGAAGAAAAGCTGAAATATGTGATGCACCTGAAAAATGTAAAGCGCGGACGAATGAAAGAGTATGCTGACAAATACGGTGTTGAATACCACGAAGGAGTGCGCCCATGGAGCATCAAGTGCGATGTTGCTTTGCCTTCAGCTACTCAGAACGAAATCAATGAAGAGGAAGCGAAAACTCTGGTTGCTAATGGATGTAAGGTAGTAAGCGAAGGCGCTAACATGCCTTCTACTCCTGAAGCAGTGGAGGTATTCCAGAATAATTCCATCCTCTATGGTCCTGGTAAAGCAGCTAATGCCGGTGGTGTAGCAGTTTCAGGACTGGAAATGTCGCAAAACTCGCTACGCCTCTCATGGGCACGCGAGGAAGTGGATCAACGGCTACAAACCATTATGAAAGACATCCACCAGACTTGCGTCGATTATGGTAAAGAAGAGGACGGGTCTATAAACTATGTGAAAGGTTCTAATATCGGTGGTTTTGTGAAAGTAGCCGAAGCCATGCTCGCACAGGGAGCGGTATAAACATTCACGTAAATACAGAAAAATTGAAAATGAAGTTGGCGGCCTTTCACGATCAGGCCGTCAACTTTTTTGGTATTATGCAAATATCACTCAGGCTTTTACCAGTTAAAAAAACGGCAACAGAACTTGGTTTTCAAAAATCGGGAGACTGCATTTTTACCTGTTCTTTGGTAGAAAGTAAGCCGCAGGCTGCATCAATATCCTGACCCCGCGATGCACGGATGGTGGCTTTAACGCCCTTACTGTTCAGTTCATCGCGAAACCATTCTATTGTGGCATCATCTGTTCCTGCAAGGGGAGTTCCGGGAATAGGATGAAACCGAATCAGGTTTACTCTGGCTCTTAAACCATGCAGCAACCGGTTGATTTGCTTCACATGCCTTTTCTGATCATTCAGTCCCTTAAACATAATGTACTCGAACGATACGCGACGTTGCCGGCCAAAATCATAATCATGAAGGGTTTGAATCAACTCCCCTAAAGAGTAAACACTTTCAATAGGCATCAGTTTACGGCGTTCGTCTTCAAACGGAGAATGAAGGCTTATAGCCAGGTGAGCGTCAGACTGCTCTATGAATGTTTTCATGGCAGGAATAACCCCGATTGTAGAAACCGTAATGCGTTTTGGACTCATCGCCAAACCCCATTCTGCCGTGAAAATTTCAATACTTCTCAAAACTTCCTTCAAATTATCAAAAGGTTCGCCCATTCCCATATACACAATGTTGGTGAGTTTTTCCCTTTCAGGAAGACTGAGTACCTGGTTTACGATCTGCCCTGCTGTGAGGTTACCCTGGAAACCTTGCTTGCCTGTCATGCAAAACAAACATCCCATTTTGCAACCAATTTGTGAGGATACACAAAGCGTATTCCTCTTCTCTTCAGGTATATAGGCCGTTTCGATAAATTTAAGTGACCCATAGGGATACAGGTATTTTTTTGTGCCGTCTGTTGAAGTGTTGACTTTAAGATGGGAAGTGATACCGATTTCAAAACCCGATTTCAACTCACTGCGGATTCTCTTTGAAATGTTGGTCATGTCTTCAAAAGAAACAGCATTTTTCTGATAAATCCATTCGGCTATCTGACGCGCCGTGAACTTAGGCCACCCCTTCGCTTTCACAATCTCCTGCAATTCCTGCAATGTTTTTCCGACTAATATTTCTTTTTCTTCCATCTTATTAAAATGCATTATTTTCCGAGTTTCTGATCAAGAGTGGTGTGTAGCGCATTCATATTAGCTTCTAGTTATTTCCTAATGTCATACCTGATTGGAAGTAATTGAACCGAATCACTTGTTAATCAGAAATAAATTTCGGCAAAGATATTATCAAAGGCAATTCCTTTCTGAATCAGGATATCCCGCGTTTCAACCACCATCTCTGAACTACCGCAAAGATAATATTTATAATCCGGAGGCATATGCTCCTGTTCCTGAATATATTTCGTCAATCGTCCTTCATACACCCCGTTTCCTTGTTCCTGCGAACAGCAACGCACATATCGACTTCCAAAAACAGGGATGAACTGATTTTCAAAATAAAATGAATTCAATTGTCTGCCCCCGTGAATCAGCACTTTGTTTTCAGTGACACCACTCTGATGCATACTATAATACGGGGCAATGCCCGTTCCGGAAGCAATCCAGTAAGCCGGTTCGTCGGTTCCGGTAAAACTGCCGAAAGCGCTGCTTACAAAAAGCTCATCACCTTCAGTAAGTTCTGCCATGCGAGGAGTAAGGAACCCACCCGGAACCACTACAAATAAAATACTCATCCGGGTTTCCTGCTCACCGCTGGCTATACTGTACAGCCTGGGCTCTATACCCGGCACCACGCCAACAGCTACAGTTTGCCCGGCTCTAAAAGCACCGGTTCTTTCAAAACTTAAATAAAATACGCCCGGAGCTATTTCCCGGTTGGAAAGCACCTTCTTCTTATGCAAGATTACTTGTTCGTTTTCAGGAATCATCAGTCAATCAAAATTTAGGGCTTAACACTGCTATTCTCTTTTTGTTTTCACAAAACATAGCTGATTTTAAATACACACCATCAAAACAACAAATCAAACTACAGCCAAACACATTAATAACCCATGTGTTTAGGGGTTATTTTTGTATTTTAGCCCCATTAAAATGGCATCCATAAAACATTAAGAATATGATATTCTTCTACAAGGGCTCACCCGGATATTATGCTGTTCAGGCCGTGTCAGCAGTATCACAAGACAACCGCAAAAAATTACGATGGCTTTTTGGAAATGCGGAGTTAGTTAAAAAAACTGAAGTAAACGGTGTTTTTACCGGGCCACGCAGGGAAATGGTTACTCCATGGAGCACCAATGCCGTGGAGATGGCACACAATATGGGCATTGAGGGCATTACACGCATTGAACAATTTATGGAGGTCAAGGATGGTGAGCCGGTTTATGACCCGATGCTGGAGGAAGTGTATCATAATCTGGACCAAACTATCTTTGACAATGCCACACCGCCTGAACCAGTGAGGGAAATCAGCAACATTGAGGAATATAACCGTGAAGAGGGATTAGCCTTGAGCGATGATGAAATCGAATACCTTCACAGCATTAGCAAGCGCATTGACCGAAATCTTACTGACAGCGAAGTGTATGGATTTGCACAGGTTAATTCTGAACATTGCCGCCACAAAATTTTTAACGGCACTTTTGTTATTGATGGTGAAGAAAAACGCGATACGTTGTTTGCTTTAATTAAGCGCACCTCAGTAAAAAATCCCAATAAAATCGTATCGGCATACAAAGACAACGTAGCTTTTGTTCTGGGACCGCGCGCACAGCAGTTTGCTCCTGAAGTACAGTCAGAAGCCGGATATTTTGAATTGCGGGATATGGATACGGTTTTATCGCTGAAAGCGGAAACACATAATTTTCCCACAACCGTAGAACCTTTTAACGGCGCTGCCACAGGCACAGGTGGTGAAATCAGAGACCGCATGGCCGGCGGCAAAGGTAGCCAGCCACTGGCAGGAACAGCAGTATACATGACTTCTTACCCACGCAGCGAGGAAAACCGGAAATGGGAAAAAAACCTGCCCGAGCGGCCCTGGCTATATCAGGCTCCTGATGATATCCTTATCAAAGCTTCTGACGGCGCCAGCGACTTTGGCAACAAATTCGGCCAACCCCTTATCAGCGGAAGCTTGCTTACGTTTGAGCACCAGGAAGAAAACACGCACTATGGTTTCGATAAAGTGATTATGCTGGCCGGAGGAGTGGGCTTTGCCCGCAAAGACGACAGCCATAAAGACAAGCCCGAGCCGGGCGACATTATCATTGTGCTGGGCGGCGATAACTATCGCATCGGTATGGGAGGAGGAGCTGTTTCCTCTGTAAATACAGGAGCCTATGACGACCACATTGAGCTTAATGCTGTGCAGCGCGCAAATCCCGAAATGCAAAAGCGCGTTGCAAATGTAATCAGAGCATTGGCCGAAAAAACTATTAATCCGGTAGTTTCTGTACACGATCATGGTGCCGGAGGCCACTTAAATGCGCTTTCTGAACTGGTAGAAGAAACCGGAGGCATTATAGACATTAACAAACTCCCTGTTGGGGATCCTACCCTCTCCGCTAAAGAGATTATCGGCAATGAATCACAGGAGCGCATGGGGCTTATCATCAAAAAAGAAGACCTGAAAGAATTACATGCCATAGCTCAAAGAGAGCGGACACCCGTTTTTGAAGCCGGAAAAACTACCGCCGATAACCGGCTTGTGTTCCACTATGCTGAATCCAGTAAAAATCCAATTGACTTAGCGCTTACCGATTTATTTGGGAAAACACCGAAAACTATTCTTAAGGATAATACTGTTTCAGCTTCTTATCCGGCTTTAAAATATGATGAAAAACATTTTGAAGAATACCTTAAGGACGTTTTACAAATTGAAGCTGTAGCCTGTAAAGACTGGCTTACGAATAAGGCAGACCGGTCAGTAACAGGACGCGTTGCCATGCAACAATGTGCCGGCCTGTATCAGCTTCCGCTAAATGACGTAGCCGTTACTGCCATCGATTATCAGGGCAGCGGTGGTATTGCAACCAGCATCGGGCATGCCCCGGTAAGTGGATTGATTGATGCTGCTGCAGGCGCTCGTCTATCTATTGCTGAGGCGCTTACCAACCTTTTATGGGCTCCTCTCGATCAGCGCCTGAAAGGGGTTTCCCTGAGCGCCAACTGGATGTGGCCTGCCAAACAACCAGGCGAGAGCGCACGCCTTTACCAGGCTGTTGAAGCGGCCAGCGAAATGGCCCAGGACTTGGGAATTAACATTCCCACAGGAAAAGACTCGCTGTCGATGACCCAGCAGTATCCTGACAAAAAAGTGTCAGCGCCGGGTACGGTTATTATTTCGACTATCGGAGAGGTATCAGATATCCGGAAAGTAATTGGTCCTGTTGTTTCAGATGAAAATGACCCGGAGTTGTTTTACATCGATTTCTCAGAAGACGAGTTTAAGCTTGGGGGTAGCAGTTTTGCCCAAACCCTGAACGCAATTGGCCATGAAACCCCTGATGTGCTGAACATGCTCTATTTCCGGCGTGCATTCAATACCTTACAGGATATGATTAAAGAGGGATTGATAGCCGCAGGACATGACGTCAGCGCCGGAGGATTGGTTGTAACACTGCTGGAAATGTTGTTTTCTACCCGAAAAGCAGGCATAGAAGCTGACTTTAACGCACTTGAAGGGGATGATATCATCGCCAAGGCCTTCAGTGAAAAACCCGCTGTGGTTATACAGGCAACCGATGCTAAAAAAGCCGAAGAGCACATGAATACATTCGGATTGCGCTATGTAAAGATCGGGAAAATCACAAAAACCCGGAATCTTGATATCCACCATGAAGATAAAACCATTTCCCTGGATACAAATGCTTTACGCGATGTATGGTTTCACAGCAGTTACTTGCTTGATCAGCAACAAATCGGGAATTTCAAAGCCACTGAACGATTTGACAACTACAAGCGTCAACCGCGTAATTTTGTGTTTCCCAGCGATTTCACGGGGAAACTTTCCCAGTACAAACTGAATCCATTCCGAAAAGAAAAAACCGGAATCAAGGCCGCTATCATACGCGAAAAAGGAGTAAACGGCGACCGTGAAATGGCCTATTCGCTGTTTCTGGCCGGGTTTGATGTAAAAGACGTGCACATGACCGACCTGATTAGCGGACGCGAAACTCTTGAAAACATCAATATGTTAGTCTTTGTAGGTGGTTTCAGTAATTCTGATGTATTAGGCTCTGCTAAAGGATGGGCCGGCGCTTTTCTGCACAATGAAAAAGCCAAAACAGCCCTTGACCGCTTCTATCAGCGTAAAGACACACTCAGCTTAGGCATTTGCAACGGATGCCAACTCATGGTGGAGCTGGGTTTGATTACGCCCACACACAAAAAGCAACCCGTAATGTTACACAACGAATCAGGAAAATTTGAAAGCAATTTTCTTACCGTGGATGTTTTGGAAAACACTTCCGTGATGCTGCGTTCATTAAGCAATGCTCAGTTAGGTATTTGGGTGGCACACGGCGAAGGAAAGTTTAAGTTTCCGTATGAAGAGGCCAAATACAACATTGTAGCCAAGTACAGCTACTCGCAGTATCCGGGAAACCCAAACGGGTCAGATTACAACACGGCAGCATTAGCCTCGGCAGATGGCCGGCACCTGGCCATTATGCCACATCTCGAACGTTCAATTTTACCGTGGCAATGGGCACATTATCCGCGCCAGGGAGATGAAGTGACACCCTGGATAGATGCTTTTGTGCACGCCAGGCAGTGGATAGTGAAAAGTTTAAAATAAATCCTATATTAGCCAAACATTTGATTATGAGTATACACAACGAAGCAAAACAAGGCGATATCGCAGAAAGTGTTTTAATAGCAGGCGATCCCTTACGAGCCAAATTCATTGCCGACCATTTTCTGCAAGATGCAACCTGTTATAACCAGGTGCGTAACATGTTCGGTTATACCGGCATTTATAAAGGAAAGCGAGTCTCCGTGCAGGGGTCCGGAATGGGTATGCCTTCCATGTCGATTTATGCGCATGAACTCATCAACGAATATCATGTGCAAAGACTCATGCGGGTAGGTTCTTGCGGCAGCTTTCAGCCTGATGTTAAAATCCGGGATCTGATTCTGGTGCAAGGCGCTTCCACCGATTCTGCCATGAATAAAAACATTTTTAACGGTTCTGACTTCGCCCCTACAGCTACATTCAGTTACCTGAGAGACGCATACAATTATTGCGAACAAAACGAGGTTCAGGCGCATGTAGGAAATGTGTTAAGCTCTGATGTGTTTTATGCTGAAGAGTCTCCCATTAACTTTTATCAAAAATGGATTGCCTACGGCATTTTGGCTGTAGAAATGGAAACCGCAGCCCTGTATACCTTAGGGGCAAGATATGGGGTAGATGTTCTTTCCGTACTCACTGTGAGCGACAATCTAGTCACCGGAGAGCATGCCTCTTCAAATGACCGCGAAAAAACCTTTGAAAAAATGATGAAACTGGCCCTGGAAGTGGCTTAAAAAACCAATCTTATGATGAAAACCGTTTTAATAACCGGCGCTACATCCGGAATAGGACAAGCAACAGCATTTCGTTTTGCAGCCGAAAGCCACCGGCTAATTATAACCGGCAGAAGAAAAAACAGACTGAATGAACTTAAAACTTCCCTTGAAGAAAAGCATAACACAGAGGTTCTGCCGTTATCTTTTGATATCCGCGACAGAAAAGCTACAGAAAAAGCCATAGCCTCGCTCCCGGAATCGTGGCAAAACATTGATATTCTGATTAACAATGCCGGCTTGGCTGCCGGGTTAAGCCCAATACATGAAGGAAGTGTGGATGACTGGGAGCAAATGATAGACACCAATATAAAAGGGTTGCTCTTTATTTCGCGGCAAATCATGCCAATAATGGTATCCCGCAACAGCGGACACATAATTAATATCGGCTCTACAGCCGGCAGGGAAACTTATCCGAATGGAAACGTCTATTGTGCCAGCAAATACGCCGTGGATTCCCTGTCTAAGGCCATGCGTACTGATTTGTTGCCCTATGGTATCAGGGTAACACAGGTAAGGCCCGGGCTTACAGAAACTGAGTTTTCGCTGGTAAGGTTTAAAGGGAACAAAGACAAGGCCGCTAAAACCTATCAGGGCTATGAACCTCTGAAAGGCGAAGACATTGCTGAAATAGCCTACTATTGCACAACGCTTCCTTCTCATGTTAATATTAATGATGTGGAAGTTACACCAACGGCTCAGGCCAATTCCTTCATAAAGCACATTAATGAACATTAAGTCTATACACCTGTTCTTCAATGCACTAAACTAATTCCAGGCTTATGACTATTAAACGGCTTTTTGACCTGCAAGACCATATCCTTGCGCATTTTCCGGATAAGGAAGATGTATTTGCAGGCAAGGAAAACAAGGAGTGGCAAAAAATAAGTGCAAAAGATTATCATACCTTAACAGAACTTATTGCCAATGCGCTGATTGAAAAAGGTATCCTTCCCGGCGATAAAATTGCCACAATATCTAATAACCGCCCGGAGTGGAATCTTTTGGATATGGCCATCATGATTTCCGGAGCAGTACACGTGCCGATTTACCCCACTATCAGTGAATCGGATTACAAGTACATACTGAATCATGCTGAGGTAAAGATGGTATTTGTAGAGGGAAAGGAATTATTGAAAAAAATTGAGCACATCTTACCTCAAATCCCAACAATTCAAGGCGTTTTTACTTTTAAGCACATTGATGATTATCCACACGTAAATACCCTTATTGAACTTGGAAAACAACATGATCACCACAAGGAAATCCAAAACCGAAAAGATGCCCTAAATCCGGATGATATGGCAACGCTGATTTATACCTCAGGCACCACAGGGTTTCCGAAAGGGGTGATGCTATCACATCAGAATATTTTATTTAATGTGATGGCCGTAGAGAAAATACCACCGGTAGACCATACAAGCTATGCTGTTAGCTTTTTACCGCTTTGTCATGTCTATGAACGGATGCTTAATTACTTCTATCAGTTTAAAGGCGTTTCCGTTTATTACGCTGAAAGTCTTGGAACCATTACACAAGACATGCAGGATGTAAAACCTCAAATTATAACTACAGTGCCAAGGCTTCTGGAAAAAATCTATGACCGCATTATGATGAAGGGACGCAAGTTGAAAGGCATTTCGAGACTGATCTTTTTCTGGGCTATCAACCTTGGCCTGCGCTATGAGCTAACAGGGAATTCATGGTTTTACCGAATTCAGTTAAAAATTGCCGACAAGCTGGTATTCAGAAAATGGCGCGAAGCCTTAGGAAACCGCATCCGCGTTATGGTATCCGGAGGTGCAGCGTTGCAGCCCAGGCTGGCACGAAGCTTCTGGGCTGCAGGCATCCATGTACTTGAGGGCTATGGCCTCACAGAAACTTCACCAGTGATTGCCGTAAATCATTTCGGGAAAAACGGTGTGAAATTTGGAACCGTTGGCCCACCAATCGAAGGCATTGAGGTCAAAATTGATGAGGATGGAGAAATACTGGTGAAAGGCCCTATCGTAATGAAAGGATATTACAAGGCTCCGGAAATGACCGATGAGGTGATGGATATAGACGGATGGTTTCACACAGGAGATATCGGCCGCATAGAACCGGAAGGTCAGCTTAAAATTACAGGAAGGAAAAAATCAGTTTTTAAAACCTCATTTGGAAAATACATCAGTCCTGAATTGATTGAAAATAAGCTTAAGGAATCCCCTTTCATTGACACGGCTGTGGTAATTGGTGAAAACCAGAAGTTTGCAGCAGCCCTTATCATTCCAAATTTTGAGCATCTGGCAAACTGGTGCCGCGTTAAAGACATTTCCTGCTCCAATAATCATGAATTGGTTAATAGACCCGAAATTAAAGAACGGATTCAGCGGGAAATCGATTATTTTAATACCCAACTGGGCGACACCGAGAAAATCAAAAAATTTCGCATCTTTGATGAAGAGTTCGGCGTGCAATCCGGTGAACTAACACCATCCATGAAATTACGCCGCGACTTTATCTGTTCAAAATACATGGATTTAATCAATGATATTTATTCATAATTTCTTTAGGTATGAAAGAAGTAACACGTCTTTTTGATTTACTGGAGCGCTTTAAGACCGTTCAAAAAGAACAAGGAGAAATATTCGGATACAAAGAAAACGGCGACTGGAAAACTTACAGCCCTTCTAAGTACATAAAAATGGCAAACCGGTTAAGCAGTGCCTTCATTAACCTTGGCGTGAAGCCCGGAGATAAAGTAGCCACAATTATTCGCAATAGCCCGGAATGGAATTTTACTGACATGGCGCTTTTACAAATCGGAGCCATTCAAATACCAATATATCCCACTACCAGTTTAGAGCATTATAAACATATTTTCCGGGAAGCCGACATCAAAATCGTGATTATTTCTGATAAGGAGGTTTATGAAAAGATTAAACCCGCTCTGGATGAATTGGTAGAGCATATATTCACCATAGAACGTATAAAGGGTGTTGAGCATTGGGACGATCTTTTGGAAAAGGCGAACCCATCTCAAGAGAAGGAAATTGAGCACCGAAAAGCTGGCATAACCCCCGACGACACAGCCACTATCATTTACACATCCGGCACTACTGGGCTACCCAAAGGTGTTATGCTTAGTCACCGGAATTTTATAAGCAATTTTATGGCCGTAACAGAAATTATAGACCAAAATCCGGTGAAGAAAGTATTAAGCTTTTTGCCTTTGTGTCATGTGTATGAACGTATGCTCAGTTATATGTATCAATATAAAGGCATGACGGTTTATTATGCCGAATCGATAGAAGCTTTGGGTGATAACCTCCGCGAGGTGAAGCCTGAAATGTTTTGTGCCGTTCCGCGCGTTTTGGAGAAAACTTACGATAAGATTATAAATAAAGGCCGCAATTTGCCGCTTATCCAGAAAATAATATTTTTTTGGGCCTTAAAGATTGGCGAGCAGTTTGACCATCATCAAAATGCCGGCTTTTGGTATCCGCTCAAGCTGAAAATTGCTAATTTATTGGTATTCAAAAAATGGAGGGATGGCCTCGGCGGAAACATAAAGCTTATCGTAACCGGGGGAGCCACGCTTCAACCTAAACTAGCGCGCACTTTCTGGGCCGCTGGCATCGATATTATGGAAGGATACGGACTTACGGAAACCTCGCCGGTGATAGCCGTAAACAACTATATTGATAACAAAATCAAAATCGGAACTGTAGGGCCCGTTTTAAAGGGTGTGCAGATCAAATTCAGTGACGACGGAGAAATCCTTTGTAAGGGACCTAACGTTATGAAAGGATATTACCGGCAGCCCGAAAAAACACAAGCCGTGTTTGACAAAGAGGGATGGTTCAAAACCGGGGATGTAGGGCATCTGGAGGATGAACTGTTTTTGAAAATTACTGATCGTAAAAAGGAAATATTCAAAACCTCCGGAGGAAAATATATTGCACCGCAGGTGATTGAAAATAAGCTAAAAGGTTCACCCTTTATCGAAAGCGCCATTGTTACAGGTGATAACAGGAAATTTGCCGCTGCGCTTATTGTTCCGGATTTTTATCATTTGCAGTCATGGTGCCACGTTAAAGATATTCCATACACTACGGATGAAGACATGATCAAAAATCAACGTATCATTAACCGGATAGCACAAGACATTGATAATATCAATCAAAACTTCGGGAAAACCGAACAAATCAAAAAGTTCAAACTTCTGGCTAATCAATGGGGCATTGAAACCGGGGAATTATCGCCCACACTTAAACTTAAGCGCCGCATGATTGAGGAAAAATACAGCAGTGAAATTGAAGAAATGTATAGCGAATCTAATTAAACTTTACTAAGCGTTATTATATAATATCAAATCAGAAAATTGCTACACATTCTACTATGGCAGCAAAAAACTATTTTCCTTTGTTGGATGTCTAAAAAACAGATACTGACTGGTCTGACGGGCCAGTCAGGTCAAGTCAAAAGATTGACTGACAACGTCTCTAAGTGCAAAGCGCCTGGAAGTGTTGAAGTCAAAAAGAATAGAAAACCAAATTTCCGAATTAACCGAACTTGATTTTTATGCCCGCAATCTATTATCACAATAAAGCCATAGTGCTCTCAGAAAAACAGGAAAGATATCCTGAAAAAGCTGTTATCATCAAAGCAGATGACTATGGCTATCAGGGTCTAAAAGAAGCCGTTGTCAACTTTCTGAACGCAGCCGATTCGCTGTATTTATATATCCTCACAGATACGCGGGAGCAAATAATGGAGCAGGTTTTCAGTATGTTTACTTTGTTGAATGCATCCGGGGGGTTGGTTATCAACAACCAAAAGCAAGTGTTAATGATTAAACGCTGGGGTGTGTGGGACTTCCCGAAAGGAAAACTGGAAGCAAACGAAAAAGCGGAGTCCGGCGCTTTACGCGAAGTAAGAGAAGAAACGGGTGTAAAAGCAGATCTTATCGCCAAAAAGCCTTTTTTTACTTATCACATCTATCAAAAACAAAACCGCTATATTTTAAAACAAACCTGGTGGTTTACCATGAAGGCTTCAGCAGAGCAGCTTCTTACTCCTCAGCAAGAAGAGAATATAGAAGAAGTGGCCTGGGTTCAAATTAATCAGGCAGCAAGTTACCTGGAAAACAGCTATGCTTCATTAAAAGAACTTTGGAAACGATTCATCTCAAACGCACCTGCTGAAATGGATTTTTAATACATTTGCCTCAACCAATTCAAGATTTATGAAAATTGCTGTATTTCCCGGGTCATTTGATCCGATAACCATAGGACACGAATCGATTATCAGGCGTGGATTACCGCTTTTCGACAAGCTTATTGTAGCCATTGGACAAAACGCCGAGAAAAAATATTTCTTTACACTGGAACAGCGTAAAGAATGGCTAAAACAGGTTTTTGCCGATGAGCCCACCATAGAAGTGGACAGTTTTACAGGGCTCACCGTTGACTATTGCCGCAGCGTTGGGGCCAGGTATATTCTGAGAGGTTTGCGCACTTCTGCCGATTTTGAATTTGAAAGAAGCATCGGGCAGGTTAACCGGCAGATGTATCCCGGACTTGAGACGATTTTTTTGTTAACGCAACCGGAACATACGGCTGTAAACTCAGGCATTGTCAGGGATATCCTTCGGCATGGCGGAGATATCCGTCGCTTTATTCCTGAAGCTATCAATGTAAGGCCAAAAGATAAGCTATAGCAGCAGATAACACGCGGAAAAAGGATTTATCATTCTTTCTGTTTAAAAAAGGAAACTATCGTTCGCCCGTATTTTCTGGCTTCGGCAAAGCAAGCCATGTCTGATAAGTCATCACGTTTTGAATGCTCAATAATGAGCCACCCGCCGGGTTTTAGATAATCCTGATTAAAAATATCTTCGTGTATCTGCCGGATGTTGTCCATATCATAAGGCGGATCAGCAAAAACAACATCATATTGTGCATGACTGCTTCTGATAAAGGCAAACACATCCGCTCTGACGACATGTAAGTTAGCAAGTTCCAGCTTTTTTGCCGTATCCCTGATAAAACCTACAGCTTTTGGGAAAGACTCTACAGCAATTACCTCCAGGGCGCCGCGCGAAGCAAATTCATAAGCCATATTTCCGGTACCAGAAAACAAATCAAGCACAGATAGTTCTTCAAAATCAAAAACATTATTCAAGATATTAAAAATGCTTTCCTTTGTCCGGTCAGTGGTTGGTCTTACCGGAAAATTTTTCGGGGCATGGATTCTCAGGTTATTCTTTTCACCTCCAATAATTCTCATAAACTATAATCGCATGTAGTTAAATCTGAATAATATGGCTATTAAACAGCGTATAATATTCATGGTCCGGAATCTTATCAAACACGTAACTGTATCCGAAAGCCTGGGTGCGCATATCAAAACTTATATTTCTTACATATGTTCGGAGCAATTCATATTGGCTTGATTGTTTCCGGATATTACCTAAAAGCACGAGTTCCGTTTCTTCGGGATTAAAACGAAGCTGTTCCATCACAAACAACAGGTAATACAACACATCTTGTTCTCCGGGTGTGTAAAAGGCATTATAGTAAAGTAAGCCTTCATTATTAAAAATAACAATATCAATATACTGCTTTCTGAAATGAATAAATATGGTATTATCGGTTCGCTGGTTTTTATGTTGAATGCTCAGGCTTTCAATTAATGGGACAGAATGATGAAGTATGCTTTTCCTTTTAAACGTTTTATCTATTCTGAACCTGAGGCAATCCGGCAATGTAAAAACCTGATAAGCCCCTGTATTTTTAAGATGATTTGAAGCCACCTGCTCATAAGAACTAGCTGTATGATTGAATTTAAGAAACAGGTTTTTTTCGGTTTCATCAAATAAAGGTTCAGGAACGAGGGTACTCTTAGCGCTCTCATAGAGCACAAAAACATCTTTAAAAGGCCCTTTAATCCATGTGTTTTGCTGCAGAAAAACATCCAGCACCTTGCAGAAGCGAATATCGCTTTCTACATTTTTTAAGCTGTAACCCTCCAGCCCTGTGAATTTTTTGCGCTCGGCGTCCAGAAACAAAAAGGAAAATCCATCCAGCGCAAACTGGATGGATAATACATATTTTTCCTGTGCTTCTTTATTCAGAGTTTTGTCTGCATATTCAAAGTCAGGTATAAATCCTGTACTCATGGTAGAATAGTTATTCCCAGTTTCCGTCTGTAGAAGGCTCTTTAAGAGAACCGAACTTCAAACCGGGATATTTTTCTATGTCATTGCGGCTTTTAATCTTATTGGTAACCAACTGCTCATCCAGCCCTCTCAGGATGTCCTTGTAATGCGCTTTCACTTCAATTACATTCACTTCAGAGCCTCCTTTTTCAATGATATCCGCGTCAAGCTCAAACTCCTTATCTTCGCTGAATGGGATATAACGAATATTTTTAATATTGTAATCAGCTCGATCTTTAAAAAGCGAATCTCCAACATTCACATAATCAATTGTATCCGTTATTACTTTTGTAAAAGTAGTATCATCAGGATCTTGCACTGTATAGACTACCGGAATTTCGCCGTTTTTAATGAAATCTATCAGGGTATCAAAAGAACCAGTATACCGATCATGAATGCTTTTGTAGGATCTTTCTGCTGCTCTGATGTCTTTAAGGTTTTGAACCACTTTTTCTGTACGCTCATCTACGCTGCGTTCGAAACGTACAGGTGTCATAATGCTTTCATAAACAAGATAGGCCAAAACAACAATTGCGATGGTTAAAGCGGTTTGCAGGACAATTTTTAACGTTTTATTCATTTCGCATCTTTTTGAGTGATTGACTTGATATTATTTTCGTTCTGAATACGGCAAATTTAAAATTTTTTTTAGTACGATTGTTGAAAAGCAAATTCATTTTAAGATTTATTTACGTTATACCCCGATGGGCTGTTTCCAATGAGTTGCTCATAAACAGGTAATTCATCCAGCACCTCTAGTTTATTTTGTTGATAATCTGCATAATAACCGGCATGTTTCATACCATTGGAAATCAGCAAATACTTTACGTGTAGCTTCATGTTATACCGCAGGGCCTGGTCTACAACCCGCTGACTAAGTGGTACCTCAGGAGCTTTGCACTCCACCAGCAAAACAGGTTCGCCCTGCCGGCTATATACGGCAATATCAAACCGCTTTTGAAGCTTTTCCAGTTTAAAGGTCTGTTCAATAGCCATCAAAGAAACCGGTACAGATCTGAAATTCACCAGAAAATGAATCATATGCTGCCTTACCCACTCTTCAGGAGTTAGCACAACATACTTTTTCCTTACGATATCAAATACCGTTAGCTGATTGCCAACTTGGCTTTCATAAAGCCGGACAGGCGGCAGGGTAAGTTCAGGCAGAGAATACATAGTTGTTTCGGTTTTCGTACAAATGTACAAACGAGCTTGTGATAAAAAAAATAACTATTAATTTTGCCTAAAAAGCATGAAAACAAAAGAAGAAATTGTTCGAAACTGGCTGTTCCGCTATACCGGAACAGAGCCGGAAAATTTCGGCGAATATATCCTGCTAACCAACTTTTCTTACTACATTAATAAATTTGCCGAACAAGAAGGCACAGAAGTTAAAGGCACTGACCGGCCAATGCCCAGCGCAACCTCCGGGCATATTACAATGATCAACTTCGGAATGGGCAGCGCCAATGCAGCCACCATCATGGATCTGCTGAGCGCCGTAAAACCAAAAGCTTGTCTTTTTCTTGGCAAATGTGGCGGATTAAAGAAAAAAAATAGCCTGGGGGATTTAATTCTTCCCATTGCCGCTATCCGGGGCGAAGGTACCTCCAACGACTATTTTCCGCCTGAAGTGCCGGCATTGCCTGCCTTTAATCTCCAAAAAGCCATCTCTGCGGCCATACGGGAACATTCGCGCGACTATTGGACCGGTTCTGTTTATACAACGAACCGAAGAGTGTGGGAGCATGACAATGAGTTTAAAACCTACCTCCGAAAAGTCAGGGTAATGGCTATTGACATGGAAACCGCCACGATTTTTAGTGTCGGGTTTGCCAACAAAATACCCAGTGGCGCCCTGCTCCTGGTATCAGACCAGCCCATGATTTCAAGCGGGGTTAAAACGGAGGAAAAGGACCGGGTAATTACGGAAAATTATGCTGAAGAGCATTTAAAAATCGGGGTAAATTCCCTGCATCAACTTATCAATAACAGGCAAACCGTCAGACACCTGAAATTTGATTTTGAACCGGATATTTCATAAAAAATGGAACACCTGAAAATCATATCGCAGCTTAAAAAGAAAATTTATTATCCGGTGTATTTGCTGCACGGCGATGAGCCTTATTTTATTGATAAAATTTCTGACTATATTGAGGACCATGTCCTTGATGAAAGCGAAAAAGCATTTAACCAAACCGTAGTTTATGGCAAAGACACTGAGCCTTATCAGCTTATAAGCTTACTGAAGGAATACCCGGTCGGTGCGCCTTACAAAGTAGTCCTGGTAAAGGAAGCTCAAGACATTAAAGATATCGAAAACCTTGAAAATTACCTCGAAAAGCCCGTACCTACTTCCATTCTGGCACTATGCTTCAAACATAAAAAGGTAGACAAGCGAAAGAAATTTTACCTGAATGTGAAGAAAAAAGGCGTGGTTTTTGAATCAAAGCCGGTTTATGAAAACAAAGTACCCGATTGGATTAACGAATATGTGCAAAGCCAGGGGTATACCATAACAAACAAGAGTGTTTCATTACTTGCTGAATATCTCGGAAACAACCTGGGCAAAATCACCAACGAAATACATAAATTGCTTATCAACATCCCTAAGGATAAGCAAATTGACGAAAATGATATCGAAAAAAACATCGGTATCAGCAAAGACTTTAATGTTTTTGAACTGCAGGATGCCCTCGGGAATAAAGACATCATTAAATCCAACCGCATCATCAACTATTTTGCTGCAAACGAAAAAGAACATCATGCTATAAAAGTGATAGCTATGCTTTATGGTTTTTTTCACAAGTTGTTTTTATATCATTTTCTGGAAGACAAAAGTAAAAATGCAGCCGCCTCAAAATTAGGCATACCACCCTTTTATGTAAATAAATATGCTGCTGCTTCACGTAAATATCCTACGCGGAAGCTTTCTGACATCATGCATTACCTTAGAGTATATGATTTGAAAGCCAAGGGACTCGATAATGACAGCACATCATCAGGAGAATTGCTCAAAGAGCTTACGTTTAAGATTCTGCATTGAAAAACAAACTTATTCGTGAATGCCGTAAATCCTTCGCCGGTAAACAACCGGATAATGCGCTCACTTGAAGAGGGATTTCAACCCGCACAAGCCACTGAAGCCGGAAAAGAATAATCGTTGTCCGGCTTTTACCCTGTAATAAAAGGAGACGCCCTAGAGCGTCTCCTTTTCCTAAAAACAATAAATAAACTGCTATCATGAGAAAATCTATTCTTCAGGTACTTTTTCCAGTTCATAGATAGAAGAAATCTGAGATTCAGAAAGGATGGTATTATACATCCGCACTTCATCCATGTAGCCGTGGAAATATCCTCCCCAGTCAAGTGGGATAATTTGGTCTTCCTCGTAGTTCTCGTCCGATTCCGCATATTCATCTGAATCAACACCAAAAACCAGATCGTTAGTTGACTCTGTACTCAATTCTCCCGGTACATCATCCCATTTTTGGGTTTCCGTTCCGTTAATGTAAAAAGTCATATTGCCATCACCTACAGAAACCGCCAGGTGATACCATGTATCCAGGTCCAATGGAGGATCAGTATCTTTATCATAGGTTCCTTCTGTAGTAGTAGCTGTAAAGAAAGCCTTACTAGCTGATTGCAACTGAAACTTATATCCATTCCAGGAATGCAACCCAATAAACCGGTTATTTTCCAGTACTTCACTGGCATTAACCCACAGCGTAATGGTCATTTGTCCCGGTACAAAGTCAGAGCTGTAAGGAATCTTGATGTGTGAACCTTCATTGAAGAACAAGGCTTTATTTTCATCGCCGTAACGGTCAGTTGCCCATTCTGGTAAGCCTCCGTTCCATCCTTCGGGAGCTTCATGTAGTGTCCCATTATGACCGTTATCTGAATAATCAGCGGCTTCGGTACCTTCACCTTCATCAAAAGTCCAGTGTCCTATCAGCGCATCGGGTGCAATCGGTGTGATTTCTTTGCTCAGGTAATCATCTATCGCATTCTCAAGCGCCACCACAGTATTGTCAATTTCGGTTTGTGTAGCTTCCTCATCGTCATATACTGCCTGTGAATTGTCAAGCACACTTTGCAGTTCTTCTTTTGCACCACGCTGGTATTGCCCTTCGGCAGTACCTTCTTCAGTGTTCAGAATCAAATCTTCAGCTTCAGCAATTTTGTCGGCTAAAGTTTCTTTGTCCACCTGCACGGGGTCATCCGAGTCATCATCGTCGTCCGAACAGCTTGTTGTAATTACGGCCATACCTATAGTAAAAGCCATTAACAACATCCAGTTTTTAATACTAAATAGTTTCATAATAGATTGATTTAAATTAAGTTAAAAATTTATTGAATTGAATTGTTTGCATCTAATTCACTTTGCGGTATAGGGAAGTAGCGGTCTGAATCAAAAACAAAATCTTTGTCAGACAACGCATCTTCAGCCACCGCAGCGCCGTATCGCATTAAATCGAAATAGCGGTGAAACTCCATAGCCAGTTCTACCCGTCTTTCGTTGCGGATTGCCTCTCTTATTTCAGCTTGGCTTCCGTTTTGAATATCGGGCAGCAACCCTTCAGGAATGGTTCCTGAACCGGAGATTGTATCGTCGTGCAGATAACTTTCGCGCGCTCTTTTT
The DNA here is from genome assembly GCA_964465045.1 of uncultured Bacteroidales bacterium. Lineage (GTDB taxonomy): Bacteria > Bacteroidota > Bacteroidia > Bacteroidales > JAIPAH01 > JAIPAH01. The sequence continues at coordinate 34,864 of CAYXJS010000001.1, forward strand.
CTGATACGGTTGAGTGGTTCCAAGGCTTCTGCCATTCTTCCCGATTCATTGAGCGCTTCAGCTTTTATCAGCAACACTTCTGCATAACGCATGTAGGTATAATTCAGCCCTGCATCTCCTTTTGTTCCGGCAGGCACCTCACTAAGCGGCTGACTATGCTTTTTGGTTAAGTATCCGGTTGGCGACCAATCCGGATCAAAGTCCTCATCGTTGAGCCATTGTCCACCTTCGCGGCCAATACTGTAATCAAGGCGGGGGTCGGCAACTCCGTCTTCTGTAAATTCATAGGTGTCTACCAGGCTTTCTGTGGGGGCATTAAAGTAATATCCGTTTTCTTTTTGCGGGCTGAACCACTGGTTCAGATAACTCCCCTCAAACGGCGATTGTTCGCTCTGATGCTGAAACTCTATTACAGATTCAGCATTATTCTCATGTGCCAAAGAGAAGTTATGCCTGTAAACCGGCAGTAGATCATAATTACCAATAGACTCGAGTTCATCAATAGCCTCTAAGGATTTATCCCAGTTTTTCCTGAAAAGGTGCACTTTTGCCAACAACCCATAAACTGCTCCTTTGGTTATGCGGCCTTTTTCCGTTCCGCTGTAATTTACCGGCAGATGCTCTGTTGCCTCTTCCAGGTCCTGGATTATCTGCAAATACACGGCATCAAATGAAGAAAGAGGCACCTGTAAATCCTCTGTAGAGAGCGCTGCTTCGGTTTTCAGCGGGATTTCGCCGAAAATATTCACCAGGTTGAAATAGAAGTACGCCCTCAATGCTTTTGCTTCTGCGATAAGGCGTTTTTTAAGCTCATCATCCATGTCAATGGAAGGGACATAATGAATCACATTATTGGCGCGGGTAATTCCTTCATAATAATGCTGCCAGATGAAATTTACAAATCCGTTTTCCGGAGTTGTTTCAAACTCATCAATAAACTCGATTTCACTTTGATCGCCGGGATTTCCTCCTTTGATAGCATCATCTGAGGCAACATCACCAAATACCCACAAGCAGTTATTTACGGTTGTAAACGCCGTGGTTGCATAAACAGCATTCACAGCATTAATTGCCTGCTCTTCGGTTTTATAAAAAGTTTCGCTGGAGTAAACCCCCTGAATATCCTCATCTAAATAATCTTTGCAGGATATATTTGAGAGGACTAATCCGGAAATTGCTAAAATATATATTAACTTTCTCATAGTCTGATTTTTTAAAATCCTAATTGAACACCAAAATTGTAAGAAACACTTCTGGGATATGTTCCCCAGTCTATATTTGCGGACCGGTCGCCCTCGTTTTTAGAATTATCGCTAACGGTCATTTCGGGGTCAAGGCCCGGATAAGCAGTCCATGTATACAGGTTTACACCCGAAACATAGATGCGTAACTGATTCAACGAAACCTTATCGAGCCAGTGTTTTGGAAAAGAGTATCCGAGTTGCAATGATTTAAGGCGCAGATAAGAGCCGTCTTCCAGGAAACGGGTAGAAGGTTTGGCATTGTTGCTTTTGGCTTTCCACGAAGCACGTGGTTGTGTATTGCTGGTACCTTCACCCGTCCAGCGTTCGTCGTAATACCTTTGTGTCAGATTAAACGGCCTGTAAAACCCTTCAATATCCGTGGCAACCTGGTAATAAATATCCTGTCCGTAGGCTCCCTGCAAAAACAGCGAAAAGTCCAGATTCTTGTATTCTGCTTCAAAGGTGAGCCCACCGATGTAGTCGGGAATACTGCTTCCCACATGGGTTCGGTCCTGGGCATCAATCACACCATCGCCGTTTTGGTCTTTATACTTCACGTCTCCGGGTCGAATGCTTTCTCCCTGGTAAGCGTGCCTGACTATCTCCGCCTCATTCTGGAATATGCCCTCCATTTCATAAAGGAAAAACGAACCGATTGGACGTCCCTCTTCGGTTTTGGTGGCATATACACCATTATCTATTCTTCCGCCCTGGATAGGTGTGTTGAGCTCCAAAACCTCGTTATGCAATGTGGAGAAGTTGCCGGAAACACGATAAGCAAAATCTCCTGATTTATGTTTATACGCGCCTTCTAACTCCAGACCTGTATTCAGTACTTTGCCGCTATTAATCCAGGCCGGATCAGCATAACCACCCGAAGCAGGAATCGATTCCTTCGTCAGCATATCTTTGGTGTATTTTTGGTAATAATTCACTGAAAAATCCACTTTGCCTTTCATGAGTTCCAAATCCATTCCCAAATCATACTGATTGCTGGTTTCCCACTGGACACTTTGATTTCCAAACACCGACATGGCATATCCGTTTTGCGACACTCCGCCAAAAGGATAATTGTAGCCCGGCGTAATCTGGTCTGTGTAAGCGTAATAACCAATATCCTGATTGCCAATAAAACCGACACCTCCCCGCAGCTTCCACTGGCTAATAAAGTCTACATCTTCCATAAAGGATTCTTTATCAATACGCCATCCTGCGGAAGCAGAATAAAACGTGCCCCACTGGTTTTGACTGGCCAGGCGCGAAGAGCCATCCTGGCGGATAGTTGCTGAGAGCAAATACTTATCCATGTAGTTATAGTTGGCGCGGCCAAAAAACGACAGCAACGAACTGGCCCAAGTAGATTCATCAACAGTGATAGTCCCCTGTCCATTACCCTGGTAAACCACATCCATGGTTTGGTCTGCAAAATCGCGTTCACTGGCCGAATTAGAGTATCCCTCTTCATGTATGGCTTCTGTGCCTGCGGTAAGCTTAAGGTTGTGTTTTTCAGGCAAAACCGGCGTATATGTCAATACACTGTTCCATGTCCAGCTGCTGAATTGCTCATCTGCAGCAGTAAGCGTATTCGGGTTGTTAATCCGATCATTAGTTCCCCAGTTTTTGTCAAAGCGACGTTGGTTTGCCGCAGAGTAATCCAGGCCAAACCTGGAAGTCAGTTCAAGGTTATCAGTGAAACTAAGCGTAGCATAAGCATCTCCAAACAACCGCTGAACATCCCGTACGTTGTGTGTATTCTTAAGCAACCCGACCGGGTTGTAGCCATCGCCAAAAAAATTAGGATACTCCGGTAAATCCACAAAATCTCCTTTATTATCGTAGACGGGAATTGCGGGTGTTCTGAAGAAGGCATAACGCACTGCACTACCGCCGTTTCCTCCATAACCATCTCCTGAGCTGCCTACAATGTTACGCGTGGAGGTAGAGACGTTCAGATTGGTTCCCAGTTTCAGCAGGTCACTCGGTTGAGAAGAGACACTTACTTTTCCTGAAAGTCTTTCGTAATCGCTGTTAAGCAGAATACCTTCCTGGTTGTAATAATTACCTGAAATACGATACTGAGACGTTTCATTTCCGCCATTTGCGGATAAACTGTACTGGTGCTGCATTGCATTACGGAATATTTCATCCAGATGATTTGTATTGGGCAATGTGCCGGCTAAAGAATCACTTATCAGCGGCCTGAGCAATATTTCATTGTCTACAAACTGATTATCATTTTCAGCCGCCTCATTATACATCTCTACATATTCATCTTTATTGGTCATGGGTGTAAGATAACCCGGAGTTTGCATACCTGTAAGCGATCTGAAATTAAAAGTGGTTTTGCCTTTTTTTCCTTGCTTGGTTGTAATGAGCACGACACCGTTATTGGCCCGGGAGCCGTAGATAGCTGTTGAAGAAGCGTCTTTGAGCACATTAATGGATTCAATATCGCTTGGTGCGATATTATTCATGGCATCTTTGGTAGGAACTCCATCCACGATATACAACGGATCATTGCTGCTATTGATAGAGCCGACCCCTCTGACTCTCACAAAAACTCCTTCACCGGGCGCACCGGTAGTTTGCGAAACACGCACACCCGAGGATAATCCCTGCAGGCTTTCATCGAGTGTTGAGGTAGGAATTTTGGTGATGTCTTCCATATTCACCGAGGAAACACTTCCCGTAAGGTCAGCTTTTTTCTCCCGACCATAACCTACTACAACCATCTCCTCAAGCATCTGCTGTTTTGGCTCCAGCACGATATTAAAAGTGCGCTGAGAACCTACAGCAGTTTCAAAGGTGGCATATCCAATAAATGAAGCCACTAAAGTATCTTCAGGATTAAAATCATGCTTAAACGTAAAATTGCCCCGAGCATCTGTTGTTGTTCCGCTTGATGTTCCTTTGATAAAGACATTCACACCCGGAAGGGACTCGTCATCCGGGCTGTTAACTGTGCCGCTGATGGTTTCCTGCTGGGCGAAAACCATGGATTGCATGCCCAACCAAAAACTTATCAGCAAAATTACCTTTATGAGATGTTTCATTATATCGTACATTTTACATTATACCTTTCTGAGAACTATCGCTACCAGGCAACTACTACATCACCGGCATAAATCTTTCCGTCTTTTTCTTCAAGTTCAAGCTCAGCGGGAATTTCCACAAGCACCCTGACATGGTCTGGCGGGATAGAAAACTCGCCGTGATTGCTGATGTTTTCGGCAATCATTTTGCCTGAGACCAAGTCATAGAGTTTCACAGGTTTATTCTCCACTTCTGCCGTATATTTCACTGTTTTTTCCTCATTGTAAGGATTAAAATACAGGAACGTGGGATAAGCTTCATTCCGGTAAAAATCAGTAGCCAGACAGTCGAGCTGTAAAATTTCAGCTACATTGGTTTTATCAATGATAGCGCCGAAAATACCCGCAAACCCGGAGCCATAGATGCTAAACATAGATTCAGGTGGCTGACCGTCTGCCCAGCGTGGCCCATCTCCCAAGGCCACAGGAGAAACCCCTTCGAGCGATTCTTTTTCGTATGTATCTTCTTTTCTGAGGCCTTCATAAGCAATTACATTGCGCGTAATTGATTTCCGCTCGGGTAACCACTGATTTTCATCGGCAATATCATACGGATAAAATAATCTTGAGGCATTGGCAGCATTAAGCATCCATTTACCGACAGCGCGGGCATATTGCGGGTCGTAGCGTACCATAGGCACCAATGGCCAGGCCAGGCTAAAGGTATTCATAAGAAAACCAAAAGCATCGGCTTGTTCACGGCTTCCCTGCAGGCCATGAACATCATAATCGCCCCATTTTCCGGAAATTACACCCCAACCCGTGCGGCCATCTTCAGCTTTGCAGCCTTCAAAAGTCCAGTCTAGAACATCATGATACTGGTAATTTGTTCCCTGTTCGGCATTCAGGCGCGCGGCAACGTAGGCTCCAAATGGCATCAAAACCTCATAATAGCGACTTTCATCCTGAGCCAGCAGCGCTTCGAGCGACGATTTGGCGCCATCAAGATAGCGCGTATCGCTAAATTTTTGATAGGCAGCATAAAGCACCCAGGCATGCCCTGCTGCAGCATCCTGTTGATAGGGAATATGATTTCGCTTGCCTTTCATTTCGGCATAATCAAAATATGAGTAATCATAATTCCCGTTAAGGACTGAGTCTGCCTTATAAAACTGGTCAGCAATCGTTTTTTGCAGTTCATTAGCCCTTTCCACTCCCGGATACAAATCAGAAACAGCATAATACAGCACATTGGGAAAAACATCATACCACCAGTCGCGGCCATAGCCACCTCCAAGCTGAGCTATTTCAGGAGTAGTATTATTCATAATGATATTCCAGTTATTATCACGGTTAAAATAGTTTTGCACCATTTTTACATAGTTGTACCCTTGCTGGTCTGTTTTATCAATCCCTACAAGGCCGGCTCCCATGATTGCACCCAGCGATGCCAGAGACTCATGAAACTCTCCGTTATTTTTGCCAGGACCTTGCCTTACATCCCCAATAGCCGTATAAATACCAAAGGTTTGCTGATCAAAATTTCGCTGGCTGTCATCCAACCAAATATATGGTTTATGCTTGCCTTCGTCCTCAAAATCAAAAACTACTTCATCAAAATTCACAGCCTTTTCATGCCAGTCAACCATTTCGTATGGTTGTGGATGATTTGGCATGGTTTCCACATGATTAATTTTTGACTGTTTCACTTCTTTTTGTTGAGATACAGAGCCATTACAAGCTGCAAGTGCAGTAGTAAAAAGCAGGACAATCAAAACATTTAATCCTTGATTTTTCATGATTCGTTTTTATTAGATTGACGAATAATATTCCGGGCAACCGGAATAGCAATTAATTGTATTGTAGCAATAATTAATAATGAATATTTAAGTGAAAACGTAACCGACACATACTCGGCAAGCACCATAAAAAGTACTAATCCAAAGAATCTTCCGATGTAAAGTCCAAACTCGTGATTGAAAATATAAGCAAATTCACTCCGGTTTTCTTTTTTCGAAACATAATCGATCACTTTCATCTGAATCGGGAAGTAGGCAATGTCATGCAGTGGCTGAAAAAGCACTTTTCCCAGCATAAAAACAATAACCCCTGCAGCAGAATACAGCACAGCATTACCTAAGGTTCCTATCACAAAAATGATAATTCCCGCAGCAAATATATATATCCTGTGATTTGGTTTTGCAATGCGCCCAAGCACATAAAGTATAACTGCCGTAACCAACCCACTGATAGCCTGAATTGTTCCCAGCGAATCCTCATTGCCCACCAATGTCATAATCAACATAGCCGGTGCGGTAACAAGATAACCCTGTGCAATGCCCTTAAGTGCTGCCAGCACAAGCATCTGGTTCCATTCTTTCGAAAATTTCCAGTAGATAAATTTCTTTTGCTTGGGATTGCGAAATTTCTCCTGATGAATCACTATCGAAGATAAAATTGTGAGTACAATCACGCCTCCCGTAACCATCTGGTAAGCAAAAGTCATGTTGCCTCCAAACCACTCCAGTTTGTCTGACAGCCCTAAAAACCATCCTATAACAAAAGGAATCACAATAAAGGTAATTGTATAGAAAAACGTTTCAAGACCAAAATAATAGTTCCGGTTTGCATCGTTGGTAGTATCCAGCGCCAGGAAATCGCGGTTTGCCCAGAAAAAGCCAAAAGAAACCCCCATCACCAGACCTGCAGTGCCCACACCCACCATGGTTATTTCCTTTAATGTCATCATAAAAATCATGGAAAGGCCACTCAGTAGCATACCCAAGCTGTAAAGATTGGCGATTTTAAAGCGATTCAGCAAAAACCCATTAAACAAAAATGTAATCGGAATACCTGTATAAACAGCTAACTGGTAGAATGCCACCAGGGAAGGATTGCGGGTGCCTCGCATGATATAAGCGCCTACAAAAATATCCAAAACGGGTAATACCATAGCATAAATAAGATTGGTAATTAAAAGTATGCGCATGTCTCTGGGATGACTTGAAAAGACATCATACTCATTTTTGAATTTACCCGGTAATGCTTTTATAAAATTCATTCATCAAAAGTTTAAAGAAGACAATATTTGCTTAACGGATAGTTTAGCGCCACAAACCACCTCATCTGATGCGCCATAATACAATGTGATTTTATCCCCGTCTACCAAATGACCGTTTGTAAACACCACATTACCAAAAAAGCCTGTTATTTCATAACTTTCTTTGGGTTCCATGATGGGTTCTTCGCTACGGGCAATTACTTTTGCCGGATCATTTATATCTAAAAGCAATGCGCCGAGGCTATACCGGTGGTCTTCATTGGCTCCATGATATATTTCAAGCCACCCGGCTTCTGTTTTAATAGGGGCCGCCCCTGCTCCCACTCTTGCACTGTCCCACTTACCCGGTCGCGATTTAGCAATTAGTTTGTGATTTCCCCAGTGCAACCTGTCGGGCGATTCTGCAAGCCAGATATAGTTACCACCCAGTTCTGGACTACTGGGCCTGTGTAAGGCATAGAATTTCCCGTTGATCTTTTCTTCAAAAAAAGCGCTGTCTTTATTATGTGGTGGGAAAATCATACCCCGGCGCTGAAAATTTTTCCAGTCTGCCGTATACATATACCCAACGCCAACAGCTTCGGGTGCAACTTTTGTATAAGTCAGATGATATCCGTCATCCATCGTGGCAACGCGGCAGTCTTCTATACCAAAACGTTCCTGTTCACCGTGTCCATGAATTGGTAAATAGCCCTCAGGCGCTGAAAAATGTATTCCATCACCGCTGCGGACTAACCGCAGATGCGACAGCGTCGTCAGATAATCCTGCCCCTTATAATTGATTACACGGGGATCTGTGGCATCCAAAAGCGGGGAGTTTTTATCGAAAGTCTTAATTTCGATTTCATGATTTTCATTATATACGGGAAAGGAAATCTTCCCTTCTTGCTGAACAGGCCGTTCAGCCACACGCAAAATCAGCCATATGTCATCCTTAAATCGAAATACACCCGGATTGAGCAAACATTCTACTTCCATACCCGGAACACTCGGTTTGATGTCTTTCGGCTTTAAAAGCGGATTTTCTTTAAATCGTTTAGCTATATCCATTTCTTCAATGAAATTTTTGTTGACACAAAGTAACTTCATTCTTACCCTTACAGTGTTCACTATTTTTCACAAAAGGTACATTATATTGTTTTTATTGTTGGCATACAATGTTTTGAGAAAAGAGAAGATAGTACACACAACTTTTCGCAAACGTTTTAAATTATTTAAAATCAAAGTAGTAACAAATGAAATTATATGCTATATTTTCGTTTGCCAGAATAACCTGCCGCTTAATTCAGTACAGAGATTTTTTCGATTATGCTTTTTGTTTTGCTTTCAATGTATAGCAGATAAACCCCCGGCTTTAAATTCTGCGTAGATATTTTTCTAACACTTCCGGGTTGGGCTTTCCATTTCTCCGCAGTAATTATATTTCCTTTTACTGACATCATCCTGTATTGCAGCCTTTCAGGTTTACGTCCTGAATATTCCACAAATACCTCATGAACCGCAGGATTGGGATACACACTAAACATTTCTGATGATTGGTTTAGTTGGGGAAGATCATTGAGACCACTGGCCATAATTTCCGTTACATGATCGGGCGCCACTGCATGATCAAAAACATATAGTTCATCCAGCTTACCGGTAAAAAAATAATCCTGGTCCGGGCTGGCTTTTCCGATGGTCAAATCTACCGCGGTTTGATTCAGCAAGCCACTCCAGGCAGCAAATGCATCCAGCTTTCCGTTGATATAGAGCTCCAGGTCATCGCCAGTATATATTGCCGCAAAATGATACCACTTTTGGTTGGTTATATCTGTATCGCTGTCAACGTCCAAAATCCCTTCACTGGTGTTGACTGTAGCCCTCAAAACCTCATCATTCAAAGAAATTTTCCACCGGTTTTCCCAGCTTCCATGCGAAATTAAATAAGCTTCTGCCTGGTTATCATGATTTGGCCACACCCAACCGGCAACAGTCATCTGATCCTGGAAATTAAGGCTTTCATGGTTCTGCACGAGCACATACGACGCACTGCCCTCAAAAGAGGCAGCCGCCTCACTATTACCCAGCGAATCCGCAACAAACGAAAGCGCATACGCATCCGTGCTTTGGTTCATATCGCTGGCATCCTGTGCATTACCATAAAAAGGAAGGTGTAAAACAGGCTGCCCCAAGGTAAAAGAATCAAAATCGCGTACCATCATCTGGAGGCTGTCGGTATGCGAGCCATCCACGTCCGAAACCGTGCAATAAACATAATAATCACCGGCTAAAGCAGGAGCTGTCCATGTAGCTGTTTCATTATCCTCCGAAATAGTGCCCTCTTCTGCTGTCCAGCTTACATTCACTGTATCACCGTTTTCCTCGGTGTAAATACAGGAAAGCGCTGCATCTTCATTGGTTTTCACTTTCCGGGGATTTGCTTCAATTCTTTCTATCACCGGAGGGTAGGGAATTTTTTCCGTAACGTGCATGTTCAGCCAGGCAGTATCAGAGAGGCCATCCGAGTTTGTTACAATAACCTGTGCCTCATAAATTCCGGTATCCTGTGGAGCTTGCAGCGCAATATATTCCGGGTCATTATAGGAGAGGTTGTTGAATGACCAGTCATACTGCAGTTGCTCTCCCTCGGCTGCGCAGTATAAAAAGAGTGAATCTCCGGCTTCCACAGGATTCTGTAGCGCTTCAAAAGCTTTGATTCGCGGATAAGTCTGTGAAACATCCTCCCCGTTATTGAAATCAAAAACCTTTCCCTCAGTTATTGATTTACTGCCTTCATAACTTATATTGGCATTTTCAGGGAGATACACCAACATTCGGGAATCTTTCGCAGAAACAGATAATTCTGTATCGCCTGTAATACCGTTAGCCATCATTTGATTGGACCGGCTGTCATACACATCTACCGGTTCATCGCCCACATCAATTGTTACCAAAGTATCAGTATCATAAGGGTTCCAGATCAAATAGGTTGGAAAGCTCTCTGAAAAGAAATCGGTTTTGGTAAGGTTTAACTGAAGTATCTTTTCTACGTTCGTTTCGCCAATTAGCGCTCCCAGATACCCAGCATGCGAAGAGCTGTATAAGGAAAGATTGGTTGGAGCCCACCCTCCCTGAATCGCATCGCCGGTAGCATAGGGGCTAAAACCATGCTTTTCTTCTTTCATAGCTTCATGGGCAATTGTTTTATGTGGATCATGGTCTATCGCCCAGTCTGGGTGATCCTGTTGGTTATCCGGCAAGTATCCCGGATAAAAAAGCCGCGAGGCGTTGACCAGGTTTAAAACCCATTTAGCAATTGCGTTGGCATATTGCTCCTGGTATCGCACAGCAGGCACTAAGGCCGCCGCTTGCTGAATACCATTCATCAAAAAGGCATAATCATTACCCTGATCATTCGCTTCACCCCGCAATCCGGAACAATCATAGTCGCCCCATTGTCCGGCAATAATACCCCATCCACGTAAGGAGCCCCGGTCAAAACTCCAATTAATCAACTTATCCACATCGTAATATGTACCCAATTCAGCATTCATGCGCGCGGCTGTATATACTCCATAAGCCAACTGAAGCTCATAATTTGGGTTAGATTCCCAGTTGCTTAAAAACTCCATGGCCAATTCCGCTCCAATTCGGTATTTTTGATTTTCTGTTTCGAGATAAGCATGATACAAAATCCAGGCGATTGCTCCTGCCGCTTCAGGTTGTTTTACTCCGGACTCCTGCGGTTCCATCTGGCTGAAATTCCAGGCCCGGTAATTCATATAGGGCGCTTCCCACGGTGTGGCAGAACCGCCCATGTGCTCCAGTGCCTCATACCAGCGGTTTGCAACACTTATAAGCTGCTGGTCAAAGTCGGAAATTTCAGGATAAAGATCATAAAGCTGATAAAAAAACACATTAGGCATGGTTTCATACCACCAATCGTTGCCGCTGCTGCCGGAATAGTTGTTTAGATAAATATTTTCTCCGTTTTGCCGATTAAAAAAATCGCGTGTCATTAACACCCAGTTTTCATCATATTGATCCTGCTTGTCAATTCCGCTCAATGTTGCTCCAATTAAAGCAGGAACTACGTTGATGGCTTCCGCTCCCCCATCAGGCGATTGCCCAACATACGTAGACATTGATATTGATTTGCCTTCATAGTTTATCCCGCTATCGTTAATGTCTGTAAGCGGCAAATAGGTTCCTTCGGCATTTATATTAAACACAAGAGAATCATAATTATAAGCTACTTGTTGCCAATCGCGTAAAAAATAGGGTTCAGGCTCATCCGGCATCAGTTCTACTCTTGGTATAGCGATCTGCTGTGAAAATATATTCCCTGATGCCAGCATTATGAAAATTAATAAAGTCGCATTTTTCATCATAAAATCAATTTTTAACCAAAACTACAAGCATAAACCCATTTATTTGATTTGTAAGCACACAGTTTTGTCAATTATATTGCAGAATGTGTATACTCTGTTTTCGTTTGTGGTTTTTCGCATTCAGGTTTAGTGTATCTTAGCTGATATTGTTGAAAATTCAGGTATGTGATGATTAGTAAGTGGTTCTTTATTTTGGCTGTCAATATCTTTATTTTGGTAAACCTGGCTTCTGGTAAGGAATGGAGGCAAAAGAATATCGGTAATTCAGACGGACTTTCGAACAGTGCGGTGAATTGCGTATATATGGATTCTAAAGGTTACGTCTGGATGGGTACCTGGGATGGCCTCAACCGTTATGACGGAGATAATGTTAAAGTTTTTAAACCCAATGTTTTTGAAGAAGGCAACATCAGCAATAACATTATCCGTGATATTTTTGAAGACAAGCAAAATAACCTGTGGGTGGTTACGGAAGATGGTTTGAATATGTTTGATTACCGAACAGAGAAGTTTACATCTTTTCTCACTGGAATCAACACCATCGACTATCGCGAGAATCGTTTTCATGCTTTTATGGATAAAGATTCCAACGTTTGGTGCAACATATACAATTATGGTTTATCGCGATTCGATTACCAAAAAGAAGCCTTTACAAAACCCCTCATGGCAAAAGGACATCCTGACCTTTTCAGCAAAGCTGCCGGAATCGCTTTTGGAAGCGACCACCTGTGGGTTTTATCGCGTAATGGCAAGGTTTTAAAAGTAGGAATAGAGCATATGAATGTCAGGGAAGTATTCCGCATACCGGAAAACAAAGCTGCTAACCTTAGTCAAAATTGGTTTAAGGAATACCAGAATGATATGCTGATATTTACCGTATTGGAGAATGGTGGATTACTTCAGGTAAATCCCGGAGAAAAAAGCCTGAAAACTTATCATACAAAGAAACCAGCCTTAAATGTCACTTCCCTTTCAAAAAGCCTTGATGGCTCCTCTTTTTGGGGCGGTACGGATGATGGCAATGTGTTTAAACTTTTTCCTGAAGCAAAGCAGCTTGAGTTCCTTGAACAAAAACTGGCCCAATTCAGCAATCAGCAAATTAAAATCTGGACTGTAACCGAAACAGAGCCCGACTTACTTTGGATAGGAACAGATGGGAATGGTGTGTATCGTTTCATCATGGAAAACAACTTCTTCTCGTCCTACTCAAAAGGCCTGTCAAATCAAAAGAGACTGAATCACAACATAGTCAGGGCGATTCATGAAGATAAACGGGGAAATGTGTGGGTTGGCACACGGGGGGCCGGTATTAACATCATCCCCAAAGGCAATCAACCCACGTCTGTTATCAACACCACCGATGGCCTTTCAAACAACGCTGTATTAGCCTTAGCAGAAGATGAAAACGAAAATATTTGGGTGGGCACTGACAGTCAGGGTGTTGATATGATAGAAAAAAATTCGGGGCGGATACTTCATTTTCCGGATGATTTTATAAATCCGCCCCCCATTGATTTTGGCTATGTTTATGCTGTTGTTTTTGATTCGTTTGGCGATTTATGGATTGGCACCAGCGGCTACGGGCTGCTGAGATTTACTGTAGAAAAACAAGGGGCAGGTAAATACAGTCTCAAGTCTTACGACCATTACAAAAGCGAACAGGAAAACGGTTTGCAAAGCAATATTGTTTATGCTATTGCCGAAGGAGAACCCAACATCATGTGGATTGGAACCAGGGGCAGCGGCCTCTACAGGTTAAACAAAATCACCGGTGAATTCAGCGCTTTCAGCAGTGACCCGGAAAACCAAAACAGCCTGAACAACAACGACGTGTTAAGCCTGTATAATTCGACTAATCAGGTTCTGTGGATAGGTACCAGCGGAGGGCTGAACCGGATGGATATGTCCACCTCACCTTATTCATTCTCTCATCTTACGGAAAACAACGGACTTCCCAACAACACCGTTCACTCTATACTCGAGGATAGCAACAAAAACATTTGGGTGAGCACCAATAAAGGTCTCGCCAGGATTAATATGACTGACAGTACTATGAGAAATTACCTGAAATCTGACGGATTACAAAACAATGAATTTACCGACGGAGCGGCTGATTACGGAAAACAAAGCGAAAGGTTTTACTTCGGTGGCGTAAACGGGGTTGACTGGTTTGATCCCCACCAGATAAAGGATTCTGATTATTTTCCAAGGCTGGCGATTACTGGGTTTTCTTTGCTGGGCTCTGATTCCGGAAATACAACATACCTCACAGATGAAAGCATCGATGAGGCAGACTCGCTTACGCTCAGGCATGATCAAAATTTCTTTAGATTTTCATTTACTGCGCTGAATTATCATAACAAAGAAAAAACCCGCTACAAATATTCTCTCACGGGACAAGATAATGAGTTTCAGCTGGAAGACACCGGTGATGAAGCCACTTTTACGAACATCCCACCCGGAAAATATCTCTTTACAATTAACTGGACAAATGAAAATGGCATTTGGCACCCGGAAAACCGCAAGATTCATATTACAGTTTTACCTCCTTTCTGGCAGACTTCCTGGGCTTATGCCATCTATGGGCTGCTTTTTATAGCTTTGATGTTTTGGCTGGGCTACAGCATCCGCAATAAGATAAAGCGGCGGCATAAAATCACCATAGACCGTTTGGAATTTGAAAAGATAAAAGAAATGAACCAGTACAAATTTCAGTTCTTTACAAACATTGCTCATGAATTCAGAACGCCGCTAACCCTGATTATGGCTCCGGCAGCCCGGCTGATGGATATCAAAACGGGTCACGAGGAGCTAAAACCTTACCTGAAGTCCATCTATAACAACTCTACCCGGCTACTACACCTGATCAGAGAACTGATTGATTTCAGGAAAGTGGAAACCGGCAAGTTCACCCTAAAAGTAACCCATGATAATATTTCTTCTTTTTTAAACACCATTAAATCAGCCTTTGATCAGTATGCCAAGCAGAAAAACATCAGCCTGAAATTAATTGCCGGTGAAGAACCCATTTATGGATGGTTCGATAACCGAATACTTGAAAAAATTATGCTGAACCTGATTTCAAATGCCATCAAATATTCATTCAACGGGGGCGAAGTAATCGTAAAGCTGAGACAGGAGGGAGATTACGTCCGTATCTCTGTAAAAGACACAGGAAAAGGAATATCAGAAAAATACCAAAACAAGATTTTTGACCGCTTCTTCCAGCAAGCAGAAAGTCTTCCGTATGAAAAAGGAAGAACTGAAAGTGCAGGTGTTGGCTTGTCGCTCACCAAAAGTCTGATTGAATTACATAAAGGAAACATCCACCTGGAAAGTATCCCTGGACAAGGCAGCAACTTCATGGTTTCGATTCCCGTAAAGGAAGAATATTATTCCGAAACTGAAAAAAGTGTTGAAATGGTGATTGATGAAACCAAAATCAAAGACCGGGCAGAAGAAGAGTTTATTGGTGACGAGGAAATTCAATTTTTATCCGAACCCATTCACACTGAAAAGACAAAACAAACCCTTGAAACGGTATTGGTAGTAGATGATAATACGCAAATCAGGAGTTTGATAGCCGACATCCTGCACCCCGATTATGTCATTTTAACCGCCAAAAATGGTTTGGAAGCATTAGAAATCATCAAAAAACAGGAAGTCAGCGTTATCATCAGTGATGTGATTATGCCGGATATGGACGGATTGGAGTTGACCCGAAACATTAAGGAAAACCCCGTCACAAGCCACTTGCCGGTTATACTGCTTACGGCAAAGGGTGAGCTGGAACACCGGATTGAAGGCATTGAATCAGGCGCTGACAGCTACATCCCCAAACCTTTTGACCCAAGACACCTGAAAGTTAGGGTGAGAAAGCTTATTGAAACACGCAATAAATTACAAAAGCTCATTCAGAGCAAAGGGCTTACCGGACATGTAAAAGTTCCGGGTTTAAGCTGCCGCGATGCGGATTTTATGAAAAAAATCTATGACCTTATTGAAAAAAACATTGATAATGAAGAACTGGATGCCGATACTATCGCCGCTGAGGTTTTTATCAGTAAAACCCAGCTTTACCGAAAAGTAAAAGCCATTACAGGTTATACCCCACATGGACTCATCAAAAGTATCCGGCTGAAAAAGGCGGCAGATATATTGCTCAATGGAAATTTAACGGTATCTGAAATTATATATGAAACCGGTTTTAAAAACAGGACCTACTTTTACCGATCCTTTAAGGAAATGTTCGGAGATTCTCCGCTCGATTACGCTAAAAAGCATCAAAGCTATTAAAAAGAAAGGCTTTATTCATAAAACCACATATCCGCATTCTGTTTCTGCGCGCTTTTTGCGCTGATTACGTAATACTCAATTAACCAATCCTGTTTCCCGGTTATACTTCTCCCTATTTCGTGTTTCTGTGATAATATCTCCAAGAAACACGCAAATGAAAATCCGTAATGCGCGGATTTTCGGTTTTTTGACAAATACAAATTGATCTTCAATGTGTTGAATTTAGATCCATACTATACTGCATTTCAAGAAAATCATTTACAGGGTATTACCATTAAAATTTTATTTAGATTATATATAAATTATTGGTTATCAGTAAAAAATAATTGTAGCTGCCATAACAATTAATAATTTTACCTCTGTAAAAACAGGTTTACAACAAAATTTCAAAACGGATGCGCATTCAACGAATTCCAGAGGAGACACATATTGAACAGGAAACCTCGCCCGACCTAACGGTTCTGGAACCGATTATTAAGAAGTATAAAGACACAAGCGGTAGCCTGATTCCTTTACTTCAGGAGACTCAACGTGAGCTCGGATACATTCCCCGGGAGGCTTTTGATAAAATCGCCCGCGAAGCGGGCATTGAACCGAGTGAGATGTACGGTGTAGCTACTTTCTATTCGCAATTCAGGCTAAAACCGGTAGGAAAACACATCATAAAAGTATGTCATGGAACAGCCTGCCACGTTCAGAATGCGAATACTATCACGGAAGCGCTTGAAGATTCGCTTAAGATTAAAGATGGAGAAACCACAGAAGACGGGCTGTTTACTTTAGAGTCTGTAGCATGCTTAGGCTGTTGCTCACTGGCCCCTGTTATGATGATTAGTGATGAAACTTATGGCAAACTATCTAAAAAACAAGCCGTTAAAGTAATTAAAGACATCCGCATCCGCGAAAAAAATCAAGAACCTCAGAAAACCAATAGCAATGAGTAATACAAAAGTCATCGTAGGACTTGGCAGTTGCGGGATTGCTGCCGGGGCAAATAAAACGTATCAAAAACTCGAGCAGCTAAAAAAGGCCGAAAGCCTGGATTTTGAGCTGGCTAAAACCAGTTGCGTTGGTATGTGCTATCGCGAACCCCTTGTAGAAGTTATAGATGATTCAGGCACTTACATGTATGGGGATGTGGACACGGATCGCATAGTAGAAATTCTTGACAAACATATTGTTAACCATGAGCCCGTAAAAGAATACGTGGTACAGTCCGACCTTTTTGATGCCGGCGAAGACCAGCGCTTTCTCGAAGGCCAGGTGAAAATTGCGTTACGTCATTGCGGAATGATAGACCCCGAATCCATAGAGGAATACATCGCCAATCAGGGTTATGACGCAGTAAAAAAAATCAGCCGCAAAAACATTCAGCCTGAAAGCATTATCTCAGAAGTACTTGATTCCGGACTCAGAGGCCGCGGAGGCGGTGGCTTTCCAACAGGAACAAAATGGCGTTTTACGGCAAATAACCAAAGTGATGAGAAATATGTTATTTGCAATGCTGACGAAGGCGATCCGGGTGCTTTTATGGACCGTTCGCTTCTAGAAGGCGATCCTCATGCCGTTCTCGAAGGAATGATCATTGCCGGTTACGCTGTTGGCGCTTCTAAAGGCGTTATTTATTGCAGGGCAGAATATCCTTTAGCTATCAAACGCCTGAAAATTGCTATAGAACAAGCAGAAAACCATGGCTATTTAGGCAAAAATGCCGGAGGCATTCAGGGTTTTGACTTTAACCTTTCAATTAAGGAAGGCGCAGGTGCTTTTGTATGCGGAGAAGAAACTGCATTGATTGCCTCTGTGGAGGGCAAGCGCGGGATGCCCAGAAAACGGCCTCCCTTCCCGGCCGCTTCTGGCCTTTGGGGAAAACCCACCAACATTAATAATGTGGAAAGCTATGCCAATATCCCTTACATAATCAGAAACGGTGCAGGCTCCTTTTCTAAACATGGAACAGAAAAAAGCAAAGGCACCAAGGTCTTTGCCCTTGCCGGGAAAATCAATCACTCCGGTCTGGTAGAAGTGCCTATGGGCATAAGCATTCGCGATATCATTTTTAAACTGGGGGGAGGCATCCCCGGTGGCAAAAAATTCAAAGCCGTTCAAATGGGTGGCCCTTCCGGGGGATGCATTCCCGAATACCTCGCTGATACTATTGTAGATTATGACTCTGTAAACGCCACCGGCGCCATTATGGGCTCAGGAGGGATGGTTGTTATGGATGAATCTACATGCATGGTAGATGTGGCCAAGTTTTTCCTGAATTTTACCCAGGAAGAAAGTTGCGGCAAATGTACGTTTTGCAGAATGGGCACCAAACGCATGCTTGAAATTT
The DNA here is from genome assembly GCA_964465045.1 of uncultured Bacteroidales bacterium. Classification (GTDB taxonomy): domain Bacteria; phylum Bacteroidota; class Bacteroidia; order Bacteroidales; family JAIPAH01; genus JAIPAH01. Next base: position 53,205 of record CAYXJS010000001.1, read on the forward strand.
TGGAACGTATCACCAATGGCCAGGGCCGGAAAGGAGATATTGAAAAGCTGGAAGACCTGGCTGTTCAGATAAAAGACAACTCTTTGTGCGGCCTGGGACAAACAGCGCCAAATCCGGTGCTAACCACCATAAAATACTTCAGAGACGAATATGAAGCCCATATTTACAGTCAGAAATGCCCTGCGCTTTCATGTAAATCATTGCTTACATATGAAATTGATCCGGAAAAATGTACCGGATGTATGGTCTGTGCAAAAAAATGCCCGGTTGATGCCATCAGTGGCGAAAGAAAAAAGCCTCATGTGATTGACCAGGAATTATGCATAAAGTGCGGCGACTGTTACAGCCGGTGCAATTTTGATGCGATTACAATAAGATAAATTTTGATAATAATAAACCCGATAGCATATGTCTGATCGTTTAAATGTATTCTTAAACGGCAAAAAAGTCAACGGATATAAAGGAGAAACCATCCTTGAACTGGCCGAACGCCATAATATAAACATCCCCACACTCTGCCATGATCCACGTATCAAACCCTATAGCTCATGCTTTTTATGTGTTGTAGACGTAAAAGGACGCAATGGTCATCAACCCTCATGTTCTACTGAAGTTCAGGAAGGCATGGATATTGAAACCGAAAATGCAGGCGTCAGAAAATCGCGCCGTGCTGCCCTGGAGCTAATGTTGAGTAATCATTATGCCGACTGTCTTGGCCCTTGCATACAAACCTGCCCTGCCGGCGTTGACGTGCAGGCTTACATCTCCCTGATAGACAAAGGGCAGTATCATGAGGCCGTGAAAATCATCAAAGATACCAACCCCTTGCCAGCGATATGTGGAAGAGTATGCGTCAGACCTTGCGAAGATGCATGCCGAAGAAACTTACTGGAAGAAGGCGCAGCCGTTGGAATCGACTATCTAAAAAGGTTTGCCTCTGATTATGATCTGATGTCTCCTAACAAATACGTTCCTGAAGTAAAACCTTCCACAGGCAAAAAAATAGCTGTCATTGGCGGTGGACCAGGCGGTTTATCAGCAGCTCACTTTTTGCAGATTGAAGGACATCAGGCTGATATCTTTGAAACTGCCCCCAAAGCCGGCGGATGGCTCCGGTACGGAATCCCTGAATATCGCCTTCCGAATGATATCCTCGACAAGGAAATCAAAAACATCACCGATTTAGGGGTGAATCTCTACACCGGGAAAAAACTGGGTGATAACTTAAGCTTTGCTGACCTGAAAAAAGACTATGACGCCACCATACTAACTATCGGTTCACAAAAAGGAACCCTCATTGGTTGCGAAGGTGATGATGCTCACAACGTAGTTTCCGGTATCGACTTTTTGAGGAATATGGAAATGACCGGACAAAAGCATGACTTTTCCGGGAAAACGGTTGCCGTTGTTGGAGGTGGAAATACGGCAATGGACTGTTGCCGTACTGCAAAGCGCTGCAATGCGGAAAAAGTTTATGTGGTTTACCGCCGTGCTGAAGAGCAGATGCCCGCCAACCCGATTGAAATTCACGAGTCTAAGCTCGAAGGTGTAGAATACCTGCTGCTTACCAATCCCAAAAAAGTCAATAAAAACGAAAATGGCTATGCCAAATCCGTTACTTTACTGAAAATGGAATTGGGTGAGCCCGATAAGTCAGGACGCCGACGTCCTATACCCATAGAAGGTTCTGAGTTTGACCTGCCCGTAGATTTTATCATGGCTGCCATCGGTCAGAAAACACAGGTCGATTTTATTGAAGACATTAATGAAAATGCAGATGCAGGAGCGCTGGAACTAAACCGATGGGGCGATATCGATGCCAACCCGGACACGCTGCAAACCGGTATCCCGGATGTTTTTGCTGCAGGCGACGGTGTTACCGGACCAGCTACTATTATAGAAGCCATAGCGCAGGCTAAACTAGCCTCGCACAGCGCTAACCAGTTTGTTAATGGCATAAAGGATATACAACCCCCGAAAAAAGAATTTTTCAGCAAAAAGGAAAATTTCCGCGAACAAAAGCCTGAGGACTATAAAGGCCATTTTGCAGAGCAAAAACGGGAGGAGATGCCCACGTTGCCTCCAGGTTCAAGAGTAAACTTTAAAGAAGTGGAGCTGGGATACAACGATGAGAATGTAGCCAGGCATGAAGCACAAAGATGTCTGGAGTGCGGATGCGATGCACTGTATGAATGTGATCTGAAAAAATATTCTACAGAATATGAAGCAGAACAAACTTCTTATGCCGGCGATTACAATGAATTTAAAGTTGATTTCAGGCATCCCTTTATAGAAATCGACAGCAACAAATGCATATTATGCTCACGCTGCATCAGGATGTGCAAAGAAGTAGTCGGGGCAAACGCACTGGGATTAATCAACCGGGGCTTTAACACATATGTGGCGCCCACTTTGGGAGATGCCCTGCAAGACACTTCCTGCGAATCGTGTGGCATGTGCATAGAGGCGTGTCCTACAGGAGCAATAACGGAAAATGTGGCTTTCAAACCCGGACCGGTAAAAACGGAAGTCATAAAAACACCGGATTATTTTGGATCAGAGGGATTCTTCTTTGGACTGAAAGAGCGAAATAAGTTTTGGTATGGCGCTCAGGCTATTGATGATGATGCAAACGTTCAAAAGCTTATTAGCCCGCAAGCCAAATTTGGATATACTTTGCTAAATAATGCCAAACGGATTACCAAGCCAATGAAGAAAACGGATAAAGGCTGGGAAACCATCTCTTTTGAGGATGCTTATGAACTTATTCACCAAAAAATTAAAGAAGTTAAACCGGATGAAAATGCCTTTTTTGCAGGAGCACGCCTAACCAATGAGGAGCTCTATCTGGTTCAAAAACTGGCTCGCGGGGCAGCCAAAACCAACAACATCAACAGTTTCCACTACCTAAACCGTGGAGACGGATATTTTAATATCAGCCACATGAATGTGCCTTTTGAGGAATTAAAAAAAGCCCAAAAGATAGTGGTTATGGGTACCGACCTGGCCGAAGACCATCCTGTTACAGGTTATCTCATTAACCAGGCTCGCAACAATGGCACTGAAGTAGTTTATGTAACCAATCGTGAGAAGGGCAACGTGTATAAAAAAGCAGATAAGGTTATACCGGTCAACTCCATTCATTCATACGTAAGGGCAGTCAATCATTACCTTGTATCCAACCACATGGAAAACGGCCTTTTCATAAAAGACCATATAAAACATTTCGGGGAATTCCGTCAGCAGTTGCTTTCGCTTGATTTTGATGAGCTTTATGCTCACGCCAAACCTTGCTGTATGGACCACTTTGTTGAGTTTGCAAAATCAATTAATGAAACAGAAAAGACTGTATTTGTTTTCTCCGAGAAACAGCTTTCTTCCAATGCGGCCATTGAAATCCGAAACATGACCATAATTACGGGGAAGCTCGGGAAAACCGCTTCCGGTATGCTTGCATTGAAAGAAAAGAACAATGCACAAGGCCTGGCAGACATGGGTATCAACAGCGATTACGGCGTGGGGGGCTTGCCTCTGAAAGAAGCCTTAATCAATAAAATGAAAAAGGTATGGAATATTTCCGATATTCCTGACAATCATACTGATATAAATACATTGCTGCAAAAGCAAACGCTGAAGAACCTGTTTATTTTTGGTGAAGATCCCGTAGGCTGCGCTAAAGACAAGACTGCTATAGAAAAATTAATCCCAAAGAATGCATTTATGGTTATTCAGGATTATTTTATGACTGAAACAGCCGAAAAGGCCGATTTAATTCTGCCTGCGGCCTGGCCGGTAGAATCTTCAGGAAGCTTCACGAATACGCAGAAGCATATTCAGATGTTTGAAAAACAAACGGAATCGCCATTAACACATGACAATGCCGAGCAGTTGATTCATTTGCTGAAAAAGTTCGGGATGAATGGCATTAGCAACAGCGAGGAAGCGCTTAATGAAGCCTTTAGCCTGATTGCAGGTTATGAAAATGAACCGCTGAAAACAATACTCACAGACCAGGACAATTCAACAAACTTGTTTAATTATGGATGCGACACAGTGAATAAACGTGTTGAAGAAGCCTTTATACAGAAAGGTGTAAAGTAAATTTTAAAAACCATGAGAACTTGCCCGCCATGCAATTATTTATTGCTTGGCGGGTTCTTTTTGAGATAACTCTTTATTTCACCAAGCGCCGAGCTTTTTGTCAGGATGATTTTATCCTTATCCAGCAGAAAATACGAAGGCGTTCCGTAAACGCGGTAATCATCAACTACAGGAGATTCCCACCCTTGTAATGTAGAGAGATGAACTGCAGTGACATCTTGCGCTGCAGCTTTCCAGGCTTCTTCCTCATTGTCTAGCGATACAGCCACAACTTCAACGGAATCACTAAACTGACGATTAAAAGCTTCTAAATCCGGCAACATATCCATACAATGCGGACACCAACTTGCCCAAAAAACAAGCAAAACATATTTATTTTCAATATCATCCAACGAAACCAAGTTGCCTTCCCGGTTTGGCATACTCAGAGACGGGGCCTTCTTTCCCAAAGCGACATCATTAATACCCGAAAGTTTTTCCTGCATTGCTTCTCTTCGCTCTTCATTGATACAATCAAGCTCTGCTTTTGTCCGTTCAGCGATATGTTGCACTAAGGTTTCAAAACCAAAGCGCTGGAATCCCTCCAGTAAAAAGTTCACAGAAAAATCAAATACTTCCGGATTATCCTTAGTATGTTTCAGAATTGTATCCACAGCAACCATAAAAGCCTTTTCCTGCTGCTTTTGATTAAAATGCTTTTCGCGATAGAACCCCAGGTACTCCAACAACTGATCAGGAAAAAACCGGCTACGCAATATGGATGATTTACTATAATCCTTATTCCTGAAGAACCGGGCTTTTCTTATTTGCCGGTAAGCGTCCAGGGTGGTAAGGGTATCAATCTCTACTGCTTTTTCATTCTGCATAAGCAAACGCATAAAACCAGAAGCATTCTCGAGTAAATTGTTTACCGTATCATTGTGCTCAGCAGCAAGATTCATGTATTTGCTTAAAGCTTGTTGATAGAATGGGTCCTCCGGAGGGTATCCGGCTAAAAAATCCTCTAAGGCTTTTTGTTTATAGCGGATATAAGACTTTGCTAACATATAGCGGTGATAATTCCGGGTAGAACTGGATTGGTGAACTTCCAGATTCTCACGGATCCCTTCATAATCCGTAGTAATGCGAATGTCTTCTCCGTTATAAACCAATTCCAGGTGTTTTTCACCGCCGGGCTCTGCAACCCGGTAAACGCCGTGAGGCGTACCTAAAGGAATCTGGTAAACCCAAGTTTTTCCCTCAAAAGTATCAATTGTATCAATTACATGATAATCATCTCCATACAAAGAAACCCAGAACCATTCGGTTTGAGGATATTTATCTACCTCCAGATATATTGTATGGTGATCCTGAGCCTGCAAAAAAGTGGCACTTGTCAATGCTAAAAAAAAGGCTAAAACGGAACTGCGGTTAACGCTCATATATTTCTTTTACCGGAAATCAATTTTTTACGCAACGCACAGAAATGGCACGATCTTTATCGCTATAATTAAAGAAAACCCCGTCAAGCTCATCATCAAAATGTATCAGTAAGGCCTCGTCTTCGTCAAGTTGAGTTGAGCTCCAGTAATATCCTTTTAAATCAAGCCCCTCATAATTTTCAGAAGTATTTCTGGTTCCTGCCAGCAATGCATCAAAACCAGAATTTCCGCCTTCTTTCAGTCGTTTACCAGCAGCAAAGTTGCCTCCAAAATAATCCACAAGATAATGCCATTCATTTTCTGAGGGGACATGCCAACCTTCCGGACATATTCCACCCACTTCCTCGTTCTGCGTATATTGCATCATCTCATCCCACTGATACAATCCGCCATATTCATCACAATTATTTTCATTATCCTGGTAGCAGAACTTCTCGGTGGTGTTATTATCCTCAGCCTGGCCACCTGTTATCACCTCACCATAATCCAGGTTTTCAGCCATCCAGCATTGCACCCCTACCTGTATTGCCTCATAAGTTTTATCATTTCTTTGATCTGTGAACGATGAAGGACAATCCGGGTCTTGGGAGCCTGTAGTAAATTCCCATAATTCTCCTTCAGCAGATTCTCCGTCAGGATCAAAGGCAATTATTTTCCAGTAATATGTAGTATTAGCTGATAAGGTTTCTGGTGTGTACTGTGTGTCGGTATAATTTGCTTCAACAAGCGTTGGATTTTCAGAAGTTCCAAAATAAATTTCATATTCCAGTTCATCACCGTTCGGGTCGCTTGCGCGCCACTCCAGAAATGGGTTTAGGGACCTGTTTTCACTCAAAGGCTCGGGATAAGGCGCTGTAGGTTTGTTGGGAGGCTTATTGGTTTCCTCATCCGATTCCTGCGTAGTGAATTGCCAAAGAAGGCTGCTTTCCTCATCATCATCCTCGTTATGGGCTTCTACACGCCAGTAGTAAGTTGTGTTTTTATCCAGGCTGTCAGAAGGAGTATAGGAAGTTTCTTCCAGGTCTTCAGCGACAATTCCGGGATTTTCGGATGTTCCCAGGTAGACATCAAACAACCAGTCCTGGTTTTCATCTTCAACCGACCATCGTAAACGAGGTACCAATGAAACATCGTCGCTATCATCGGGCGGGAAACTCAAACTAACCGTTTCATCACCGTTGTCTCCACCACCTGACCCGGTCTGTACTTCAATAGATTGGGTAGTATGTTCCACGCTCGTATAGCCCTGATTATTTCTTACCTTTAAAACCACTTCATAGATATTGGATGATTCAAACTGATGAATGATTGTGCTGTTATCCGTAACTTCATCCCACTCACCGTCATTATCAAAGTCCCAGTAATAATCCGTTATATAACAATTATCACATGAGCCGGGATAACTCTCCTCGGCATCAAACGTAACAGGCTCTTCTGTGTCGGCAGGATCAGGATTAAAGGTAAAAGAAGCTTCGGGCGGTTCAACCTCTTCTGTACAGCTAACCGCAACAAAAATCAGGCATAATCCTGATAAAAAAAGCCCAAGGGTTCGAATGTTTTTCATTACATATGATTTTGGCATTATCCACAAAAATACAACGGAATAAAATCTTGTCAAAGTAAGGATGCTATTTCTTTTCAACATAGATTTTAACTCAAGCGCTTAACTGAGGCAAATAAAGAAGAAAAAACCATCGTACCACAATCGGTTGCATTTAATCTAAAATCGTTATAAATTACGCGTATGTAGCTATTTAGAAAGGATACGACCTCAATATTTCTTAATTTCGCTGTGTAAAACACAGAAATATAAACGGCTTAAGAATAAGCCTTTCTAAATAATAAGTTCTATGAAAAAACAGAAAAAATTCATCACATGCGACGGGAACTATGCTGCAGCGCATGTAGCATATATGTTCAGTGAAGTAGCGGCGATATATCCGATTACGCCTTCTTCTAACATGGCAGAATATGTAGATGAGTGGGCAGCCAGCGGACGTACAAATATTTTCGGTGAGCCCGTAGAAGTATCAGAGCTCCAGTCTGAAGGCGGAGCCTCAGGCGCTGTACACGGAGCCCTTCAGGGTGGCGCACTCACAAGCACATTTACAGCCTCACAAGGCTTGCTTTTAATGATTCCTAACATGTATAAGATATCCGGCGAACTACTGCCAGGCGTGTTCCATGTAAGTGCACGTAGCATAGCCGCGCAGGCACTTTCCATTTTTGGAGACCACTCCGACGTAATGAGTACGCGGATGACCGGTTTTGCTATGCTGGCCAGCAGCAGTATCCAGGAGATTATGGATATCGCTGGCATTGCACACTTGACGGCCATCAAAACACGCATTCCTTTCCTTCACTTCTTTGACGGTTTCAGAACCTCTCACGAAATTCAGAAAGTAGAATATTTTGATAAAGAAGATCTTGAGCCTTTACTCGATAAAGAAGCTTTACAAAAATTCCGTGATAACGCCCTCAACCCGGAGCACCCGGTTACAAGAGGAACAGCACAGAACCCGGATATCTATTTCCAAACCCGGGAGGTTGCTAACAATTTCTATGAAAGAGTTCCGGATGCTGTAGAAGACTACATGCAGGAGATCTCAAAGCTTTGCGGTCGTGAGTATCACCCATTCAACTATTATGGCCATAAAGAAGCTGAAGAAGTCATCATTGCTATGGGCTCTGGTGCAGATACCGTAAAAGAAGTGGTAGACGCTAAAGTGAAAAACGGCGAAAAAGTGGGTATGATAAACGTACACCTGTACCGTCCTTTTTCTGAAAAGTATTTCTTCAAAGCCATGCCGGAAAGCGTTAAGCGGATTGCAGTGCTTGACAGAACCAAAGAACCCGGCTCAGTGGGAGAACCACTTTACCAGGATGTAAAAACCGTGTATTATGATAAGAAAAACCAGCCATTGATTATTGGAGGCCGCTATGGTCTGTCTTCAAAAGATACCACACCGGCCCAAATCGTTGCTGTTTTTGACAACCTCCGTCAGAAAGAACCTAAAAACAACTTTACCATTGGTATCAACGACGACGTTACATACTTGTCACTTCCAATCGGAAAAGAAATCTCAGTAGTTCCGGAGGGAACTTTTGAAGGTAAATTCTGGGGAATCGGTTCTGACGGAACAGTAGGAGCTAATAAAAACTCCATCAAAATTATCGGAGAAAACACAGATAAATTTGCTCAGGCTTATTTCTCCTATGATTCCAAAAAATCAGGTGGTGTAACTATTTCTCACCTCCGTTTTGGTAACCATCCGATAAAATCGCCTTACCTGGTTAACAGCCCGGACTTTGTGGCCTGTCACGTACCCGCTTATCTTGGTCAGTATGACATGCTTAAAGGGCTCAAAAAAGGCGGTACATTCCTGCTCAACAGCATTTGGGATGAAAAAGAAACGCTCAATCATCTGCCAAATTCCATGAAAAAATTCATGGCAGACAACGACATCCAGTTTTACATTATCAATGCTACAAAGATTGCTGAGGAAATTGGTCTTGGAAACCGCACTAACACCATTATGCAATCAGCTTTCTTTAAGCTGGCAAAAGTAATTCCGGAAGAACAAGCCATCGATGAGATGAAAAAAGCCATCAAGAAAACTTTCGGCATGAAAGGTGAGGAGATCGTAAACATGAACTTTGCGGCTGTTGACAAAGGCGCGGAAAATGTACATCACATCAAGGTAGACCCTGCCTGGAAACAGCTCGATCCGAAAGATAATACCATAGATGCTGATGTGCCCGATTTCATCAAGAATGTAGTACAGCCGATGAACGCTCAAAAAGGAGATGACCTTCCTGTAAGTGCATTCCTGAACCGCGAAGACGGAACATTCCCGGCCGGAACAACTGAATATGAAAAACGCGGTATTGCAGTTAATATTCCGGAATGGCAAGAAGACCAATGCATCCAGTGTAACCAGTGTGCGTATGTATGTCCTCACGCTGCCATTCGTCCATGGCTAATCAATGAAGAAGAAAAGAAAAACATGCCGGAAGGCACTGTAACCATCCCTGCCAAAGGCAAAAATTTTGCCGGTCTGGATTACAGAATTCAGGTTGCTGCGCTCGACTGCACAGGTTGTGGTGTTTGTGTGGATGTTTGTCCAACCAAGGAAAAAGCACTGGTGATGAAGCCACTTGACGATCAGCAAGACCAAATTGAAAAGTGGGATTACTTTGCCAACCATGTTTCATACAAAGACAACCTGGTGCCGAAAGACCGCACCGTGAAAAACTCGCAGTTTGCACAGCCTTTGTTTGAGTTCTCCGGCGCTTGTGCCGGTTGCGGTGAAACACCATACGTTAAAGCCATCACACAATTGTTTGGTGAGCGTATGATGATAGCAAACGCTACAGGATGTTCCTCTATTTACGGAGGTTCCGCTCCTTCTACGCCATATTGCGAGCATAAAGAAAGCGGACACGGCCCTGCATGGGCAAACTCGCTGTTTGAAGACAACGCAGAATATGGTTATGGTATGGCTTTGGCTGTTAACAATCAGCGCCGTCGCATTGCCAACATCATGCGCGAGGCATCTAAGAACGGCATCTCTGAAGAAACTAAAGCCGCTTTTGATGAGTGGATTGAGAATATGGATGACGCCAATGGCTCCGTAGAGGCAACCTCAAAAGTTATCAAGGCTATACAGGGAAGCAAGGAACCATACGCTAAAACAATCCTGGACCTGAAACAATACCTCATCAAAAAATCCAACTGGATTATTGGTGGCGACGGATGGGCCTATGATATCGGTTATGGCGGATTAGACCATGTGTTGGCTTCTGGTGAAGATGTTAATGTATTGGTGCTGGATACAGAAGTGTATTCCAACACCGGCGGTCAATCCTCCAAGGCCACTCCGGCAGGAGCCGTAGCCAAGTTTGCCGCTTCCGGTAAGAAAATCCGTAAAAAAGACCTTGGCGTTATGGCCATGAGTTACGGATATGTATACGTTGCCCAGGTAGCTATGGGTGCAAGCCAGTCGCAGTTTTTCAAAGCCATGAAAGAAGCGGAAGCTTACCCCGGACCATCAGTTATTATTGCTTATTCTCCATGTATTGCCCACGGCATCCGTGCTGGCATGGGCATGTCTCAGGAAGAACAAGACAAAGCAGTTAAAGCAGGCTACTGGCATAATTATCGCTACAACCCGCTTGAAGAAGCTGAAGGAAAGAATCCGTTCACGCTTGATTCTAAAGAGCCGGACTGGTCTCAATTCCAGAACTTCCTGAATGGTGAAGTGCGCTATACAGCCCTCAAGAAAGGTTTCCCGGAAGAAGCCCGCAAGCTGTTTGCTGAAGCAGAAGCCAATGCAAAATGGCGTTATGAAAGCTATAAGCGCATGGCCGGGATGGACTATTCCAAAAAAGAAGAATAAAGTAAATTCTTTGATATTTCATGAAAGAAAGGTACCCATAAGGTGCCTTTCTTTTTTATTTGATATCAACATAATGTTCATTAGAATTGTTGTAAAAAGAAAAAATGGCAGATAAGGCTATCGAAAGAAAATTTCACCAGGTATTTGATGATGTCTGTGCTTATGTGGACGAACAGAGACGCAGCACCGATTTCACGCTAACGGATTTAAAAAATATGCTCGAAACAGAGTACGTCAATGAAGGCAATGGATGGATAGGTCGCGGAGAAGTGCAGGACGCCGTTCACTCTGCAACGATTGCTGCTTATCAGCAAAAAATTGCAGAATGGGAAAAAGAGCAGGACTAACAGGCTTAATAAGCCGGAATTATTTTATATTTATCCTCTTAAAACAGCTTATTTTATTATGAAAAATTTCATTTTAGCTCTCCTTACAGTTGCTTTGCTTTCAGGTTGCAATGAAGGCAGTCCTGAAAAACAGCCAAAAGATAATAATATAGAGTCTCATGAGGCACTTCAGTCTACACTTTACCATCAAACTGCCGCAGAAATGCGTGCGCTTTCTTATCAGGCTTTCAACCTGGCACGCTATCGGCTTGACCAATCGCTCAGAAAGGCCGGATTATCAAAGCAGCAAGCTGTTGTTGTAGATATTGACGAAACCGTATTGGATAACAGCCCGCACCAGGCCAGGCTTATTATGGAAAACAAAAGATACCCTGAATATTGGGCTGCGTGGTGCAATAAAGCAGAAGCGAATCCCTTGCCGGGAGCAGTAGAGTTTTTGAATTATGCGCATGAAAAAGGTGTAGAAGTCTTTTATGTTTCTAACCGTCATGACTCCCTCAGAAAGCCTACGCTTAAAAACTTGCGGCATCTTGATTTTCCCTCAGCGGATGACGATCATATTTTCCTGAAAACAACAACATCAGGAAAAAAGGAAAGGCGTGATAAAATCAGTGAAAACCACGAGATTGTTTTGCTTATAGGTGATAACCTGGCCGACTTTTCAGAAGTATTTGAGGGAGGAACTATTTTAGAGCGTTTCGAAAATGCGGATAAATACAAGGACGCATTCGGAAGCCGTTTTATCGTATTACCTAATGCTATGTATGGCGATTGGGAAGGAGCTGCGATTAATTACAGCTACGGAGCTTCAAAGGATGCGCTGCTTAAAAAGAAAATGGATAAGCTGGAGCCGTTTGGCGATTAATTGTTTACAAGTACCTAAGTAACGGATCGGTTTCAGATTTTATTAGCTTATCAGTTAATCCTTCGTATTTATTGACAAAAAATCACAAATAACAAACTACAAAACACAAATAATAAACAATATCAAAATTTCAAACACGAAACAAACTACTTTGATTTTTCAATAATTGCAGAGAAAATTTTCTTTAATTGAACAGCCTCTTCCTGCAATTCTATGCCTTCTTTGTCATAATCTTGCTGATTTGTTTCATAAATTAACCGAAGAAAATATGCGCTCTCTTTTGCTTCTTTTCTGCATATTTTAACTCTCACCATAAAATCTTTTTTACTTAGTGCTTCATTTGCTTCAATATAATTAGCCCCAACTGAACCAGACGCTCTGATTACTTGTTTCCCATCTTCAATGTCTGCCATTGATTTAGGTAGTTTTTTGACATATAATCTCACACGTTTTGCAAACTGAAAAGTCCTTTCTTCTAAATCATATATAGGTTTTGAGTTTGTCATTTCGCTAATTGATATTTATTTGTTATTTGTGTTTTGAGATTTGTGATTTTATTAATTGATTGTGGCTTTTCCACATTGGGGTATTTGCTATATCTTAAGTAATATCAATTTTAATTCTGGTTTTTCTGAAAATCTTCATCTGCAGAAAGTAAAGGCAAATCCAGGTATAGAGCAGTAGAAGCTATAATTGCATCTGGAAGCTTGATGCTATATCTTTGCATAAGTTCTTTCACCAAATTCTTTATTGGCGGTGTGATTTCTGAAATAAAGCAATTCTCTAACAATATGTTTATCTCATTGATTTCCTCTTTGGAAAGTCCTTGCTTTCCAAACAACTCAAGTTCTGAAATTACCGATAACCAAACTTGCTTCTGATCCAGAAATTCAGCTATATCTCCATTTCCATCTAATAAATAGATTATTGGATTCGTATCTGTTAAAATACTAATCCCATTCATCCCTTAATCTTTTTTGATAGGTAAGAGCATCTTCTTTCCACTTTACTTTCCCTAAATGTCTTTTTGCGTTAAATTTCTTGGTGTTTTTCAACTTTCGCAAAGCTTTATTCAATCTCTCCTTATTCATTCCTTTTTTAACCATAATAACCATAGAACGAATTATTTTCTTTCAAATATAATTCTTTTTAAAACTAAATCATATCCAAAACCAAATAATTGTAATAAACCATTCAACAGAAGTACTCTTGATATTGAATATCTCTGCGTTATGCTCTTTAACTTCCAAAATGCTAGTAAGTTTGATCTATATCAGAAGGATTAATGCTTTTTTGAAATCGCTTTTTTTTGAAGCTTATTTTTCTTCAACAAGAAAGACATCTTCGTTTTCTTTCTTCATTTTGTATTTTTCCCGGGCATGTTTTTCCAGGCTGTCCATATTAGAATTCAATGTTCTGATAAGCATGCTGTCTGATTGTATTTCCTTCTGATAGAAAGTCTTCTGTTGTTCCAGCTCCTCTATTTTGTTTTTCAGCAAAACCTGCCTGGAAATGTTGAAATCATCCAAAAACAATATCCACACAGCAAACAACAATACCAAAAACAATATAACGCGCTTTCGCGTAACGGCTTTTTTTAACATCATCACAATCCTAAATCATCACTAATCTTTTTCATGCCTTCCATCGCTATCAAAATAAACGCTTGTAAAGATAATCCTATTTTTTCACATTCCATGATGTTATCGCGATTAACAGAAGCCGCAAATCCTTTCTGTTTCATGCGTTTTGCAACGGATTTGGGTTTAACCGAAGCCAGCTTTTTATCGGGATAAACCAGGGTAGTGGCTGTAATCATTCCCGTGATAGTTTCCGCGGCTGCCAGCGCATGATCAAGCTCAGTTTTTCTTTTCCGGTCTTCGGCCATATCATTATGGCGGATTATAGCCTGGAGCATATCGTCATCTGCGTTTTTCTCACTCAAAATCCGGGTAGTAACCAAACCATGTTGCTGCGGGTCCTCTTCCGTTTCTTCTGCATCCAAATCATGCAGCAAGCCGGTCATGGCCCACTTGTGCACATCCTTACCCAGATTCTCTGCCAACTCCCTCATCACAGCTTCAGAAGCAAGGCAGTGTTTACGCATGTTTTCTCCTTTAACATGCTCAAATAAAAGCTCAAGCGCTTTTTCTCTTGATGGTATCATGCCGAAAATATTTTTCATGCGAAATTACACATTTCACTATTTTTTTCCACAGAAAGAAACAAGTCTGTTATCAACCCATCGGCTACGCCAATTTTAGGAGCTTCGGTGAATCCTGCCTTTATTTGCTGCATGATTCCCCTGAAAATACGGGCTGCCGGAACAATCACATCAGCGCGGTCTTCACGCAGATGATACCTCCACATTCGCTCGCCTACAGTCATTGTTTCCATTTGCTGAATGGCCAGGTCCAGTTCTTCGTATAAAATGATACGGTTTTTGAAGTCTCCGTAAAGCTTTACCAGTTTATTAATATTACCTCCTGAGCCTACCAGGTGTATATTACCATAATAGTCCTTAAATTGTTGCAACCATGTTTTCATCCTTTTTTGTACTTCATCATAAAAATTTCCGTTTGCCATGCGCAGGGTGCCAACTGGAAAAGACTCTTCAGCAACCAGGGTTGAACCGCACAGAACCGAAATTTCAGTACTGCCTCCTCCCACATCCACAAACATGGTATAATCAAAACCCTGACGAGGTTGAATCTTACCTGTATTGCGAATAAGCCTTGCTTCTTCCAGGCCGTCAATCAGTTTCATTTCTATACCTGTAAGTTTTCTGACCTTCTGCAGCAGCGCAATGCCGTTTTCTGCCTCACGCATGGCGGCTGTAGCGCATACGGCATATGCTTCCGGTTTATAAATATGAAGTAAATGTTTATACGCTTGCATGGTATCCAAAAACATATCACTGCGTTCCCGGCTGATCTTACCACTCTGATAAACATCCTTACCAAGCCTCAAAGGCACCCTGATTAGATTTTGCTTTTGCTGAATAACATGTTCATTATTCCGGGATACATTTGAGATCAGCAATCTTGCGGCATTAGAGCCAACATCAATAGCAGCCAACAAACGGCTCATATATCCTCCTTTTGCACGCGTTTTTCTTTTTTATAGTGTGTCTTTCTCAAATAATTATATATCTCAACCTGCGAGCGAACAGACTTCTCATCAGATATTTTACGATACTGGTTCGGATTATCCCTGGAAATGACCCGGGCTTTCTGATTATCCTGCATCTGTATCTGCAACATGGTATAAAGCTCTTTTTGAATATCTTTATCAAGCACCGGACAGGTTGTTTCAATGCGGTTATCAAAGTTCCGGGGCATCCAGTCAGCCGAAGTAATATAGTAAAGCGGATGGTTGTTATTAGAAAACACCAGCACCCGAGAGTGCTCCAAAAACCGGTCTACAATACTAAATGCAACAATGTTCTCGCTAAGCCCTTTTATACCGGGAATGGCAACGCAAATGCTGCGCACAATAAGTGTAAGTTTTACACCGGCCTGGCTGGCTTCGTAGAGTTTTTTTGTAATTGTTTGATCTGTAATGTTATTCAGTTTGATAATAGCCCAAGCATCCTTTCCTTGCCGGGCATTCTCTATCTCGCTGTCAAGCAATCCCATAAAGAAGTTCCGCTGATTAAACGGCGATATCACAAGATGATTGAGTTCCGGCTGAGTATAACGTTCTTCAAAGAGCTGAAAAATCCGGTCTACATCTTCAGTTATGCTTTGATCAGATGTAAAAAGCGAATCATCAGCATACAATTTAGCCGTAGATTCATTAAAATTACCGGTGCTGATATTGGCATAACTCATGTAACCTTCTTCTTCGCGGCGTTTTACCAGAATCAATTTGCTGTGTACCTTATAACCCGGAATAGCCTGTATGACCTTTACTCCTTCATCTTTAAACTTTCCTGTAAGCTGGATATTGGCTTCTTCATCGAAGCGTGCCTGCAGCTCCATAAACACCGTAACGGCTTTTCCGCTGCGGGCTGCATTAATAAGCGCATTCACCACATTAGAGTATTTCGCTGTGCGATAAAAAGTCATTTTTATGGCTGTAACTTTCGGATCAATAGATACTTCGCGAAGCCAGTCAATGATATGCTGAAACGATTGATAAGGATAATGAAGGCAAATATCCTTGTTTTTTATTTTTTGAATAATGCTCTGATTAATGGGCAAATCAGGATGAAACATCGGCGCCATCTTATCAAAGTACAGGTGCGGCTTATCAAACTTCGGGAAATCCATAAAATCCTTAAAATTATGATAACGCCCTCCGGCCCTGATATCATCATCATTTTTCAACTTCAGTTTCTTACGTAACTTATCTAATAATTTTTGAGGCATGGTTTCATCATAAACAAAACGTACCGGATTTCCGCGCTTTCGTTTCTTGATACTTTCGGCCATAGCCTCTATAAAAGTTTTGGACACATCATAATCCACATCCAGTTCTGCATCCCGTGTAAATTTGACGGTATAGGCATTAAAGGTGTCGTATCCAAAAACCCCGAAAACATCATCCAAACAATAGCGGATAATATCATCCAGCAAAATGATAAATTGCTGACCCATTTGTGATTTCAGAGTATAAAAACGAGAATGAACCTTAGAAGGCACTTTTGCCAGTGCATAATCTACCTTGTCAGGTTCATCAGAGCTCCGGCACTCTATAGCCAGGTAGATAGAGCGGTCTTTAAGCGTGCTGATATTTTCCAGGGAGTTAAGCATCATTGGGAAAAGATAAGGCCTTACCTTATCACGAAAATATTTTCGTACTTCATGCCCTTGCTCATCAGATAACTGCGTTTCATTAAGTAAAACAATGTTTTCGCGATAAAGCTCCACCACCAATTTACGATATGCCCATGTAAAGGTTTTTTCCTGTTCTTTAACAATAGTACTTATTCTGTCCAGCACATCCTGAACAGCTTGTTCATTGCCCCCCTCGATTTCGCGCAGTTTTTTCAGCCGCTTCAATGTTGCAATTCGGACCCTGAAAAACTCATCGCGGTTATTGGAAAATATACCCATAAATTTCACCCTCTCCAACAAAGGATTGGATTCGTCGATCGCTTCCTGCAGAACCCTCTCGTTAAAATGGAGCCAACTGATCTCGCGATTAACCAGTTTTTGATTATCTAATTCAATCATGCACTTCCTTTATATTTCTTATTTTTTCCTTTTTAGCATCCGCGGCATAATAAAAAACCGCAAGCTGCTTTTAAGAGAAGAAATTTCTTCCCAGCGCTCTATGTCAAAATCAATACAAACCACGCCTGAAGTAGGAATGTTATCAATCTTTGGAATAATAAAATGATTTGCAAAGCTCGTTAACGTAGGATTATGACCAACTATCATAAGCGAATCCACACCCGTTGGCAAATCAAAAAATAAATTTTGTAAACGTTCCGCATCCGCTAAATAAAGCAAACTATCGCGCTGGATTTCTGCTTCTTCATGCTTAAGGGCTTTGCCCACAATTTTGGCTGTTTCATAAGCCCTCACCGCCGGACTGGAGATAATATAATCCACAACTGTTTTATGTTGAAGCAAGTAATCTATCACACGCTTCGTTCGCTTTTTCCCTTTTTCCAGTAAAGGCCGCTGATCATCAGGCAGCTCAGGATAATCCCACGACGACTTGGCATGTCTTACTATATACAATGTTTTCATAGGCTATAATTATAGATGTGAAACTCCATTGGCATAAAAATAAGTAAAAATTCTACATAAATCACTGAAAACACATTCATCAGGCTCTTCAGATTCATAAATACACAGGTTTAACAATATTTACAGGCGAATGTTAAGTTTTCGTAATAAACTCAATATTTTTATTTTGGCCTAAAATTGGCTTGGTATATTTTTGAGAGTTAAGCTCTAATTTGAAAGAAGGGATATTTTTTGATAACAATAATTAAACCACAAACTGATGCAACAATTTCTTAATAAATTTCGTCTAATATGTGTTACTTTTGGCTGTTTTCAGGATATATAAGTGAGAGAGTTTATAATTCGGGATTATTAATCATTTATTTAAAGAGTTGAATTGCGAAAATTACACTTTCATATTTCGATTGTTGCAATAATATTTGCCATGCTGATGTGGCCTGTATGCTCATTACGTGCCGACAGCGATACAACAAGCCTGGAGAAATACGTCAAAGCCATAAACGAATTAGGACAGGACAAGGATGCTGTAAGGTATATACATGAAGGCCTTCGCCAGGCACAAGCTGAAGAAAAATACAATTATCAGCTTTTTTTTACTTTAAAGATGGCTGAATACTATCACCGTTCAGAGATAAACGATGAAGCTATGAGCTACTATCTTCAGGCTTTAGGGCTAGCCGGTATGGTGCAAGACACCATGTTGCATGCCAAAGCATTAAACGGTTTAACAGAATTGTATCTGGAAAACGGCATGCTTTCTAAGGCTTCCAATTTTAATCTCAAGGCAATCAATATGCTTTCCGACTCCATTAATCCGGTACTAAGAGGCAAAAGTTATGAAATCAAAGCAAAACTGCTTTATAAAAAGAAACAATGGCACAATGCAATTGAAACGGCTGAAAAGGCCATCTCATTATACCGTTCTTCAGGCAATGAGGAGGACTTAATCCGGCAATGGCTGCTGATAGCGCGTATTTATTCAGAAAACGACTTACATGCACAGTCGGTAAAATTCCTTAACAAAGCATTGAAACGGCTAAACAAGGTAGAAACAGATGAGGTCGCTATTACGATCTATCAGGAAATGGCCTCACTTCACGAAGAAAACGGGCAAGCCGACAGCGCCCTGTATTATTGGAATAAGGGACTATCACTGGCAAAATCCTCCGGAAAATTAAAACTGGAGGCTCAACTGCTTTCAGGGAAAGCCCAGACACTTGAAAGAATAGATCGTAAAGACCAGGCACTGAAAGCCTACAAACGGCATCATCAATTACAAGATAAACTTGACCAGTTAAACGCCCGCGAAAACCTGCAACGTCTTGAAGTAGAATATCGCACCAACAGAGAAAAAGAAAAAAACCGCAAGCTAAGGCAAGAACTGACAGAAAAAGAAAACACCCGGAATCTGCTCATTTTAATCACCATAATCTTATCACTTGCGCTAATATCACTTTTGGTCTACCGCAGATATCGCAAGCAACGCCGCGCTACAGCTACCCTCGAATCTTTTAACAATGAATTGGAGCGGCGTGTAGCACAAAAAACGCGCGAATTGGCTTTGGAGATGAAAGAGCGTGAAAAAAAATCAGCAGAGGCAGACGAAGCACGAAAAAAAGCCGAAGAGTCTGACCGTCTGAAAACCGAGTTCCTTCGCAATATTTCTCATGAAGTCAGAACCCCAATGAATCGGATTATTGGCTATAGCGACCTACTTGTTGAAACAAGCCAGACAAAAGAAGAAATAAACTATGCCTCTATCATCAAAAAAGACAGTGAGCGACTGCTGAAAATCATTACAGATATTGTAGAGCTATCCCGGCTTGCTTCTGAAGATTTACAACCCAACATGGAATCTTTGAAGTTATCACAACTTGTAGATAATGCGAAACGCATATTTATGAGCGAAACACCGGAAGATATGACCTTTCACACCGAAATTCCGGATGAACTGAAAAACATGGAAATTGTAACTGATCCGGAAAGATTGCTCAATATCTTAGAGCATCTTGTAAACAATGCTTTTAAGTTTGCGTGTCCCGGCAATGTTGTGCTCTCCATTCAGAAAACCCCAAACACAATTGATTTCAAGGTTAAGGACAATGGGCCCGGCATTGATCCGGAAAAACTAAGCATCATCTTTGATTATTTCAGGCAGGCCGATGGTTCCAGCACCCGTCCGGCAGGCGGTCTGGGAGCGGGACTAACAATAGCAAAGCATCTCACCGAAATCTTAGGTGGAACCCTGCATATAGAATCGGAACCCGGAAAAGGAGCTACCGCTATCGTTAGCTTTCCCTTAAAAACCATTCTGAAACATGACTCCTCAAATCCTAAAAACACCCACGAAACGCTGTGGAAAGGAAAAAAGGTTTTGATTTTTGATGAATCCAATTCCAACGTTAAATTCATCAAAGCGATGCTCAAAAAAACGGGGCTGGAAATTATGCATATAAGAAATGCAACCAAGATGAAACAAGCCTTACAGAATGGAAGCGAGGCAAACTTTGTTATTATTAACTATCCTGAACCAAAAGTTGCTGAAGAATTAATCTCACATATTAAAACGTTCAATTATACTTTGCCTGTAATCCTGATGACTTCAACAGGAACATTTAACCCTGCCCAAACCAAAGCGGATGAAGTCCTGACATTGCCGGTATCTTATAATGTACTGCTGGATAGCATCAGGAAATTGCTCGAAGAATAATAAACGCGTTTTAGAATAACACGCTATCTTTGTAATATGATTTACAGTAAAGCAATTGCAAAACAAACAGCATCCTATCTGCTTCAGATTAAAGCTGTAGAGCTGAATAATTCACAGCCTTTTCAATGGGCTTCCGGATGGAATGCCCCGATTTATTGCGATAACAGAAAAACGTTATCATATCCCGAAATCAGGACCCGCATTCGCATTCATTTTGAAGAAATCATCAATCAACAATATCCACAAGCAGAGGTGATTGCTGGCGTAGCAACCGGGGGAATAGCTATAGGCGCATTAGTGGCGCAGGCGCTTAACAAACCGTTTGTGTATGTAAGAAATGCACCGAAAGGACATGGTTTGCAAAACAGAATAGAAGGCCTTTTGGAACCCGGCCAAAAAACGGTGATTATAGAAGACCTCGTTTCTACAGGCAAAAGCAGCCTCAATGCGGTTGATGCTTTAGAAAGCAGCAACGCCAATGTGGTTGGTATGGTTTCTGTATTTGATTATGGATTTCAGATGGCTATGGACAATTTTGCAGAAAAAAATTGTGAACTGCTCTCGCTTTCGGATTATGAACACCTTCTGGAAGTGGCATTAGAGCAAGGTTACATCCTCAAATCCGATATAGAAGTTTTAAGTCAATGGAGACTGGCTCCAGAAAAGTGGGGATCAACTCAATAATAATAAACCACTTCTTTTAAATCACATTCATAGGTTTGGCCGGCATCGTCTTTCAAAATCAACAACCCGAAATCGGTTATGCCCTGAATACTGGCATACATAATTTTCCCCCTGATTTTATATTTATGGCGCGCTTTATACTGAAATAAGCTGTCTAAAAAATCATTCCTGAGTTGTTTCGGCTCCTGCAAATTATGCGGAGACAATTGCCTGTCTAAACCGGATTTTAAGATCTCTAAACCGGATTCAAGATCATAATGCTTCCCCGTTACCATCTTTAAGGAAATGGGCTTTGGGATCCATTCCGGAAACGTCTGTAAATTCATATTTAATCCAATACCTATCGAAGACAAAACTATAGTCTCCCCCATCAAATGATGTTGAATAAGAATTCCTGCAATTTTCCTTCTTCGCACCAGAATATCATTGGGCCATTTTATGAAAACCTGTTCACCGGTTTCATTCGCAATGAAATCTTTTAGAGTCACTGCTACTGCCATGCTGATAATATATTGGTGACCTGCACGAATATTTCCGGGAGAAAGCAGATAGCTAAAATTCAGGCTTTCGTCTGGGCTGCTGTACCATTTGTTATCTGACAATCCGCGACCAGCCCTTTGCTTTCGGGCTGCCACTACCGACCCGCTTTTCAGGTCTGCGAGATTGGCGTTGAGGTAGTCCTGTGTTGATTCTAATGAATCAAACCAAGTAATATCATTGCGTGGCTTCATACTGCGCTTTTGATGTCAAAAATAAAACATCCTGGAAATTGAGAGAAAGCACATTCTCCATCATAAAACAAACTTATGTAAATGACTGAAATGAGTATTTAAAACACAACAAGAAAAAAATGCTATCAAAATTAAACTGCCAAATTGGCAAACATATCATCTGCCTGGAAATATTATTTTATCCCTATAAATCCTTATTAAAAATAGACTCTGTGAATTTAACCATATTCCCAACAACATTAATAAAAGCTTTGAACAAATAACCTTCACGAAAAGTTTGTTGGGTACGAATTGAAGTGGCAACGCAGGGTTTCAATTCAGTGATTTAGTTTCTTAAAAAAAGTATGATAATTTTAACTAATTTTGCATGCTTATTGTTATTCACTTAATATGACGTTAACACACAGTAAAACACATAGTAAAGCATCTGTTGAGAAAGCAAAAGAACTATTGCTTGACAAAAAAGCCAAAAATGTGGCGGTAATTGATTTACAAAACCTGGAAAACCGGGTTTGCGACTATTTTATCGTAACCCATGGAACATCAGACAGGCATGTACAGGGCCTGGCCGAGAATCTTGTGGATGGGATGAAAGAAAAAGAGCATCTATTGCCCTGGCATATAGAAGGAATGCAAAACAAGGAGTGGATTTTAGTCGATTATGCAGACATTGTCGTTCATATCTTCCAACAAGAGATTAGAAGTTTTTATAATCTGGAAGAATTATGGGCTGATGCAAAGATTACTTATTATGAAAGCGAATAACTAAATACTGATAAGATAATAACCGAATGGCAGAAAAGAACGAAGATAATAACAAACAAAATAATCGCCAGGAACAGGGAAATAATAAAAACAAAAATAATAAACCCAAATTCAATTTTTATTGGATTTACGGGCTGATTATACTCATTTTCCTTGGCTTTAACCTCTTTAATTGGGAAGGCACAACTAAAGAAACCAACTGGGGTGAATTAAAAAGCATGCTAATAAATGAAGAAGTACAGAAGATTGTGCTTATAAATAAAGAGTTTGCTGAGATTTACATTAAAGAAGATGCTTTGAACCAGAACAAGCATGAGGATGTCAGGTCTAATAATTTTTCTCAGGAAACACCCCACTACGTTTACACTATCGGTTCTGTTGATAAGTTCTATGAGAATGTAGAAGAGGCGCAAAAGAACGTAGAAAATCCGGTATACATCAACAATGAAAAGCGAAGAAACTGGGGTGGGGAAATCCTGAGCTGGATATTTCCATTATTGCTTTTAGTCGGAATCTGGTTCTTTTTCATGCGCATGATGACCCGTGGTGGCGCCGGTGGAGGCGGTCAGATATTCAACATCGGTAAATCAAAAGCCCAGCTTTTTGACAAGGAAAATTCTGTAAATGTTAACTTCAATGATGTAGCCGGCCTCGAAGAAGCCAAGGTAGAAGTTATGGAAATCGTAGATTTCCTGAAAAAGCCGGAAAAATATACCAACCTTGGCGGAAAAATTCCTAAAGGAGCACTGCTTGTAGGCCCCCCGGGAACAGGAAAAACTTTACTGGCTCGCGCTGTGGCCGGAGAGGCTGCTGTTCCTTTCTTCTCACTCTCAGGCTCTGATTTTGTGGAGATGTTTGTAGGAGTTGGCGCCTCGCGGGTTCGTGACCTGTTTAAATCCGCCAAAGAAAAAGCGCCTTGCATCATCTTCATTGATGAGATTGATGCTATTGGCCGCTCAAGAGGTAAAAATGCCATGACGGGCGGAAATGATGAAAGAGAAAACACCCTTAACCAGTTGCTCAGTGAAATGGACGGTTTTGCTGCCAACACCGGTGTCATTATCCTGGCTGCCACAAACCGGGCTGATGTATTGGATAAAGCCCTGCTGAGAGCCGGACGCTTTGACCGGCAAATTCATGTTGAACTGCCCGACCTGAAGGAACGCCAGCAGATTTTCAATGTACATACCCGCCCGCTCAAAATTTCAGATGAGCTGGATGCAGAATTTCTTGCAAAGCAAACCCCCGGCTTCTCCGGTGCGGATATTGCCAATGCAAGCAATGAGGCGGCGTTGATTGCTGCACGTAAAAACAATAAAACCATTACGAAGGCTGACTTTATGGATGCCATTGACCGAATCATTGGAGGCCTGGAGAAAAAGAACAAAATCATTTCAGTCGAAGAGAAAAAGACGATTGCTTATCACGAATCCGGGCATGCCGCCGTAAGCTGGCTTCTGAAACACGCTTCACCACTGGTGAAAGTGACCATTGTTCCGAGGGGAAAATCATTAGGGGCAGCATGGTATTTACCGGAAGAAAGGCAGATAACAACCTACGACCAAATGCTCGATGAGATGTCGGCCCTACTAGGAGGAAGAGCATCAGAGCAAATCAACTTCGGTGTAATATCTACCGGAGCGCTTAATGACCTGGAGCGCGTCACCAAGCAAGCATATGCTATGGTAGCATATTTTGGCCTGAACGACAAACTGGGCAATATCAGTTACTATGACTCTACCGGACAGCAGGAGTATTCCTTCCATAAACCTTACAGCGAAAAAACAGCCGAAGATATTGATTCAGAGGTGCACAAGTTGATTGAGCACGCTTATCAAAGAGCTGTTAAGATTTTGAAAGACAATAAGGATAAAGTGGACAGGCTGGCCAAACAACTCCTTGAACGTGAGGTAATATTTACGGATGACCTGGAAGAAATTTTCGGTAAAAGGAAAGGCGAACATACTGAGAAAGTCATCCCGCGCCTTAAGAATATTAAGGAAGAAGAAGAACAAAAGCAACAGGAAGAGAAGCAAAGTGATGCAACGAATTCTGTTACAGAAGCAGAAAACATTGAACAGAGCGATGCACCTGAAGATCATAAAAACCAAACCACAGGAAATAAATCATCCGGTAAAAAGACTTCAGAAGCTTCTTCCAAACAAGATTCAA
The DNA here is from genome assembly GCA_964465045.1 of uncultured Bacteroidales bacterium. Lineage (GTDB taxonomy): Bacteria > Bacteroidota > Bacteroidia > Bacteroidales > JAIPAH01 > JAIPAH01. Next base: position 78,102 of record CAYXJS010000001.1, read on the forward strand.
ATAAGAAGAAAAAGCAAAATTCCGGAGATGATGAAAAGGAATCCGGTAAACATCCATCATAAACCCACTGTTTATGCAAGACAACTGGAGCAAAGTGTTTGAGTCGGGACAGCAATTTCAGGTGGAAATCATTAAGGGCATGCTTAAAGAGCACGATATAGAAGCCGTAAGCCTGAATAAGCAAGATTCTGCTTATCATATCGGAGCTGTTGAACTTTATGTTCCGGTTGAAGATGCCTTTAGGGCCAAGCAAATCATTGAAAAAAGCCAGCGTGAATAATTTTGTTCTACGACTCATAACAGGGATAGTGTATGTTGCCACAACTCTGGCTGCTATAATCCTGCATCCGCATACAGCCGCTGTGCTTTTCGGCATCGGTGCCTTTCTGAGCCAGCGCGAGTTTCTCCAAACTTTCAATGGAAAATCCAAACCACATATGGTTTTATCCATCACATCGGGCATGGTAATTTATGCTTTAATCGCATTGCATGCCCTTTCCATGGTAGAATCGCAATGGCTGGGGTTTCTGTTTCTTCCGCTGGTAGCCATATTTTTATCTGAACTTTACCGCAAGCAAGAAAATCCCTTTCTGAATATCGGAACAACCATTATTTCTTTTGTTTATGTTGTGGCTCCGTTTTCTTTGTTGAACTATATCTATCAATATGGAGAGAGCCTTTTACAACAAGCGCATTTGCTTATCCTGGCCTTTTTTGTGTTAATTTGGATTAATGACTCACTGGCCTATGTAACGGGTTTGCTTGCCGGGCGACATAAATTGTTTCCGAGAATATCTCCCAAAAAAACCTGGGAAGGATTTTTTGGCGGATTCATTTTTAGTTTGGCCGCCGGATATGGCTTTTTTACCCTATTCAAGGGCATGTCATTAGAAGCATGGTTGGGATATGCTGCCACTGTTGCTATATTTGCTACTTTTGGCGACTTAGTGGAATCTATGTTGAAACGTGATTTTGATGTAAAAGACTCAGGAAGCATACTTCCCGGACACGGAGGGATGCTCGACCGGTTTGACGGAGTTTTGCTGGCATCGCCAACTGCCTTTTTATTTCTTAATTTTATAATTTGAAAGTAATCTATGAAAATACACCCGGCGGGTTACCATATAATTACAAGATTTTTACTCTTTCTGTTGTTAATCAACGGGATGGTATGGCTGTTGCCGGGAAGTATTCATGCTTTCAGCATGACAGTATCCGGGGTTAGCATGTTACTTTTAATTGGCGTGCTCATGTTTTTCAGAAGACCTGAAAGACCTCTAATAAGCTTATCTGACAACACTATTCTTTGTCCTGCTGACGGAACTATTGTAGTTATTGAAGAAGTTATGGAGCCTGAATATTTCAAGGATATGCGGCTCCAGGTATCTATATTTATGTCTATTACCAACGTACATATCAATTGGTATCCAATTAACGGCATTATCCGTTACGTAAAATATCATGCAGGAAAATATCTCGTAGCCTGGCATCCAAAATCATCCGATTTAAATGAGCGTAACAGTATCGTGATAGCAAACCACAAGCATGAAATCATGGTCAGGCAGGTTGCCGGTTTTGTAGCCCGGAAAATTTACAGCACAGCAAAAATTGACCAAAAAGCAGAACAAGGTCATGAAATCGGTATGATTAAATTTGGTTCCCGGGTAGACCTTTACTTACCTTTAGGCACCGAGATTAACGTATCCCTTGATGAAAAAGTCCGAGGAGGTAAAACTATCATTGGCAAACTATAAAACCACAGACATTAAAAGCTAAAACAACGGTTTTGCTTTGCACATTCCACCATAAATCCTATTTTTGACAGCTTGAACAAATGCAAGATTTATGAAGAAAAACCCGATAGACTTTTTCCTTAACGGCGTTGAGCGTGTAGGAAATGCACTTCCACATCCGGCCACATTATTTGGCATCTTTGCTTTAATCGTATTGGTTTTATCGGCCGTTTTCTCAGCTATTGGTATAACGGCTGAACATCCGGTTACCGGCGAAACCTATGAAGTTATCAACCTGTTATCCCGGCAAGGTGTGCATATGATCCTGGAGAATATGGTGACCAACTTTACGGATTTTGCACCGCTGGGCATTGTTATCGTTGCCATGCTGGGTATCGGGTTGGCTGAGAACAGTGGCCTGATTGCCGTAGTCATCCGCAGCCTGGTTTTGTATTCTCCTGAGCGATTGCTCACTTTTATCATCGTACTGGCCGGTGTTCTTTCTAACCTTGCATCCAGTGTAGGATATGTTTTGCTGGTTCCCCTTGCAGGAACGATTTTTATGGCTATAGGTCGCCATCCTATTGCAGGTATGGCCGCCGGATTTGCCGGGGTTTCAGGTGGATTCTCAGCTAATTTGGTTCTGGGAACAATAGACCCGCTTTTGGCAGGGCTTTCGCAGGAAGCTGCCAGGCTGGTAGAACCGGGATATACAGTTAACCCCACGGCAAACTACTATTTCATGGTTGTTTCTACTTTTCTTATTGCATTTTTAGGTACCTGGATTACTGAAAAAATCGTAGTGCCTCGCTTAGGAAAATACGATAAAACAGACCAAAAAGAAGAAGAAATTGAGCGCCTGAACAGCAATGAAAAACGAGGCATCAAAAAATCCCTAATTGTCCTGGGTGTATTTGTGGCGCTCCTTTTAATCGGGCTTCTGCCAGAAAACGGAATGTTAAGAGGAGAAGGAGGAGATTTTCTAAAATCTCCCGTGTTGAGTGGTGTAGTAGCTATATTATTTCTGGTAGCCGGCATGATGGGTTTGATATATGGTGTTTCTATAGGAAAATATAAAAACGACAGCGAGGTGATGAAAGGCATGTCAGAATCCATGAAATCGCTGTCAAGCTACTTGGTTTTGGTATTTTTTGCAGCCCAGTTTGTAGAATATTTTAACTGGAGCAATTTAGGAATTATTCTGGCCATTGATGGCGCTAAACTCATTCAAAGCCTTAACCTCGGCCTAATCCCGCTGGTAATCTTGTTTATTATTTTTGCCGGGCTTATCAACTTGTTTATGGGGAGCGCTTCGGCCAAATGGGCATTGATGGCTCCTATTTTCATACCTATGTTTATGTTTTTAGGGTATACACCCGAGCTTACACAGGTGGTCTACAGAATTGGAGACAGCGTCACAAACATCATTTCGCCTATGATGAGTTTCTTTGCGTTGATCATTGTGTATTTCCAGAAATACGACAAGAATGCCGGAATCGGTACGTTGGTAGCCACCATGCTCCCATATTCCATTGCTTTCTTTATAGGATGGGTCATTTTACTGATAATATGGCTGCTGATCGAACTTCCGCTGGGCCCAGGAGCAGGAGTACACCTGTAATTCTGAAGCAAGCAAATACCGTTCTCTCATGATGCGAGGCTGGTCTGAAAGGGCTCTGTTTTTTCGATTGAAATGACGTAATATGACTTTTATCAGAATGTCATGAGAAGTACATTCCTATAATTATATTGTTGATAATCTGATAAATAACTTAGAAACTTACAAACTTTCTCAACTGAACTCTTGTATTTCAATTCCTTCAACAAATTCAGGCTTCAGCCTCACCCCATTTCAACGGTCGTTTTTTGTCGCCGGCCAGATAAAGGGTTTGTGTGGGGAATGCAAAGTCGATACCTTCCTCATTAAAACGATGCAGGATTTCATGATTAACCCACTCTGTAAACTGCATATAAGCCCAATAGTCAGGCGGATGATACCAGTAGATAAACATGATGTTGAGCGAATCGCTATTCAGCTCGCTGAAATATACCTTAGGCGGCAAGTCTTCTTTCATGCCTTCATGATTATCCAGAATTTCTTTCATGATTTCTACGGCCCGTTTTAATTTTTCAGGAGAAGTATCGTAAGTAACCGTAACATTTCCCACTCTGCGAATAAAAGGGCGTTTCCCAATGTTTTGAATTGTCCGGTTGGCCAATTCACCGTTGGGAATAGACACAAGATGACCAGCCAGCGTACGAATCTGTGTGCTTCGCATTCCTACTGATTCTACCATGCCATCATGACCGTCTATTACAACACGTTCGCCAATATCAAAAGGCTTGTCGCCGGCAATTATGAAAGAACCGAAAAAATGCTTGATGGTGTCCTGAGCAGCCAGTGCAACAGCTAATCCGCCAATACCTAAACCTGCAATAACAGACGTTAATGGCTTGTCGCTGAAAAGCTGAAATATCTGAACAAATACCAGCACAAGGATTATACCTCTCAGCGTTTTCCGGATGGCCGGTGTAAACATTTTACTAACCGAGCTTTCATTCTTCTGCATTAACTCTTCAAACCATACACCTGGCGCGTCCATCAGATAATAACCTAATCTTCCGATAGCTAAAATCATCAACACAGAAGAAACAGTGTTTACGATGCCTTCATATCTTCCTGGATAATTAAGCATTACGGAAAGAATCATCAGTCCGGATGCAATCAAAATAAACGTAATGGATTTAGAAACCGCATTAAACAAAGCTGCTGCAACTTTTTTTTCTGAACGCAAAACACGGTTAGCGTTGCGCTTTAAAATCATTTTTATCAGTCTGCCCAAACCCCATAACAAGATTAAAATTATAGCAATTAAAAGCCCCTGCATAAATAAATTACCCTGCGTTATTTCTTTTGAAAATTGTTCAAGTGATTCCATAATCAATAAATTTTATCTTTCTGTTGCGATTTGTTTAACATTTAAACTTTGCTAAAAAAAAATTGTTATCAGTTTACGTTAGTTTATCAAACAAAATGCAATGAAACTTCGATCGTCTATTATTTTAATCTTTCTAAGCGCCACATTAGCAAGCTTTGCACAGAGCGGCAAAATCAAAGGTCGTGTTACTGATGCCAGTAACAATGAACCTCTTCCTTTTTCAAATTTAGTAATTTATGGCACACAAACCGGATCTACGAGTGACATGGATGGAAATTTCACGTTTACAGGCGTTGAGCCCGGATTTGTGAAACTCAAGGTCAGCTCGGTAGGCTATAAATCCAAAGTTACGGAAGAAATCAGGGTAAACAATAACAAAACCACTTACATCGATATTCAGTTAGAAAAAACCTCGATTGATTTGGACGAAGTTACCGTAAGAGCATCTTCTTTTAAGCGTAGTGAAGAAAGTCCGACTTCGTTAAGAACCTTAGGTATTGGTGAAATAGAAAAAACCCCGGGAGCTAACCGCGATATTTCGAGGGTAATCCAATCTTTACCCGGTGTTTCATCCTCAGTAGCTTTTCGCAATGATGTTATTGTGCGTGGAGGTGGTCCAAATGAAAATTCTTTTTTTCTTGATGGCGTGGAGATACCCACCCTTAACCACTTTAGCACCCAGGGCGCTTCAGGCGGACCTGTAGGTATTGTAAATGCAGACTTTATCAGGGAAGTAGACTTTTACTCAGGCGCTTTTCCAGCTTCCAAAGGAAAATCATTAAGTTCGGTTCTGGATTTCAAAATGAAAGAGGGAAACCAGGAATCCATGAACATCAAAGGGACAGTTGGAGCCTCTGACCTGGCGCTTACTTTCGACGGCCCACTGAGCGAAAACACCACACTGATTGCTTCAGCACGACGATCTTACCTGCAGTTTCTTTTTGATATAATCGGATTACCATTCCTGCCCACCTACAATGATTTTCAATTTAAATCCCGCACCAAAATTGATAATAAAAACGAACTGATTTTTTTAGGAATTGGCGCCATTGACCAGTTTGAGTTAAATACAGAACTGGAAGACCCCACTGACGACCAGCGATATCTTATAAACAACCTGCCTATCAATGAGCAATGGAGCTATACAGTTGGCGGCGTTTACAAACATTTTAGGGATAATGGATTTGACCAGCTTGTAATAAGCCGCAATACACTAAATAACAGCGCTTATAAATATCAAAACAACGATGACAGCTCTGAAGACAACTTGCTTTTTGACCTGGAATCCGTGGAAGCGGAAAACAAAATTCGTTTTGAACACAAAGGCCGCTTTGATGGATTTAAATACACATACGGAGCCGGCTTCGAAAATGCGTTGTATACTTTATCACTTTATAACGAATCGCTCATCAACAACGAAATTGTGGTTTTCAATAACAATAATGAACTCTCACTAAACGCCTGGTCTGCTTTCGGTCAAATAAGCAAGGGCTTTTTTGGTGAACGGCTTACACTCTCCCTGGGTCTGCGTGCCGATGCCAACGACTATTCCGATGATATGAACAACATGCTGGAGCAATTCTCTCCCCGTTTTTCTGCTTCTTACGGCCTTAATGAAAAAGTATTTCTGAATTTCAACACCGGCATCTACTATCAAAAGCCGGCTTACACAACACTGGGATATCGCGATCAAAACAATGTACTCATCAATAAAGAAAACAACATCACATTCATTCGCTCCGACCACCTGGTTGGTGGCCTCGAATGGCGACCCAATGAAAATGCAAAAATAACCGGGGAGCTTTTTTACAAAACGTACAACGATTACCCGTTTTCCGTTCAGGACAGCGTGGCTCTGAGCAGCAAAGGCGCCGATTTTGGCGTGTTTGGAGATGAAGAAGTAACCTCCACGGGCGCTGGCAGAGCTTATGGTTTTGAGTTTTACACGCGTTTGCCTTCCATTCGCGATTACAACATCATTTTGTCTTATACCCTCGTGCGAAGCGAGTTTCAGGATGCAAACAAAGAATATATCCCGACGGCATGGGACAACAAACATATCCTTAACCTCACAGCGCGCAGGTCTTTTAAAAACAACTGGGATGCCGGGCTAAAATGGCGCTACGTTGGAGGTTCGCCATACACGCCATATGATGTGGAAAAATCAGAGCAACGCCAATTCTGGGACTTGCAAAACGAACCCTATCTGAATTATGACAGGTTTAATCAGCGTCGCTTAAGCGGATTTCATCAACTTGATATTCGTATAGACAAAACCTATTATTTTGACAAATGGACGCTCGGTTTGTATCTTGATGTACAGAATTTATATAATTTCTCAGCTGAAAGTCAGGACATCCTGACTAACCTTGATGAAGAAGGTAATCCAAACATTGATCCGGACAACCCGGATGAGTATGACTTAAGACGTATTAACGATGAGAGTGGCACTGTTTTGCCATCCGTAGGAATTACAGTAGAATTTTAATTACACGGTTATGAAAATAATTTTTTTTAGCGCGCTAATTATTTTTGGGTTAAATACGCTGCAGGCTCAACCCAAACAAATTGAAACCAAAAAGAATGCTGAAGGGATTCCTGTAAAAGTTATGTTTGAAAAAGGAGATACCCACAACCATCCCTTGCTTGTTATCTGGCTGCAAGATGAAGACGGGAAATATATCGAAACCTTGTATGCCGCAAGGTCTATAGCCACTAGCAAATATAAATTTGGCAAAGCGGAAAAAGGAGTTTGGCAACCGGGTATGCATCGACGTCCCGCAGCATTGCCATACTGGGCGCATAATCGCGGAAAAATGGCTCCCGACAGCTTGTTTATTCCCCATCCGGAAGAGCCGATGCCTGATGCCATTACTGGTCCTACGCCAAAAAACAATTTTACACTGAAATCGGTAATACCCAAAAACATTGAAACACCTTTTTTCGTGCTTTTGGAAATCAATCAGCCCTGGGACTGGAATGAATACTGGACCAATGCCCGGTTTCCGGATGATAAGGAATACAAAACCTCAGCCCAGCCGGCTGTGGTTTACAGAGCAAAGGTTACATCTATTGACCAGCCCGAAACCCAGATGAAGCTGGTGGGCAGAAGCCATCACTCCGGAAAAGACGGAAAACTTTATAAAGATACCGAAACGCTATCCACCGCTAAAAATATTGTAAAATCGGTTAAAGTATCCTTGCCATGAGCAAGTCGCCGTTAACTGTTTTCTGGTTTCGCCGTGATTTAAGGATAGAGGACAACGCGGGTTTGTATTATGCTCTGAAAGAAAACCATAATGTAATCCCACTTTTCATTTTCGATACGGATATAATCGACAAACTACCTTCTAAACAAGATCCTCGCGTAGAGTTTATACATCAGGAAATCGCCTCTATTAAGCATCAATTGGAAAAAATTGAGAGCTCCCTGTGGGTCAAGCATGGAAAACCGCTGGAAATATTCCAGGATATTATTGGCAACCATACTATAAAAGCCGTTTATGCCAATCATGATTATGAGCCCTACTCGCTTAACCGTGATGAACAAATAAACAAGCTCCTGACAGCGAATCATATTTCTTTTAAAACGTTTAAAGACCAGGTTATTTTTGAAAAATCAGAAGTGACTAAAAAAGACGGAAAACCCTATACTGTTTTTACACCTTTTTCACGTGCCTGGATGAAAGCATTCGATCAGATTCAAATACCCGAATATGATACCGGCGAATTGAAAAAAAGCTTTCTTCAAACAAAACCCTTACCGGAAATCTCTTTAGCTGATATGGGTTTTACTCAAACAGAAATATCCTTTCCACAAAAAGCTATTGACAGCGATATTTTAGAAAATTATCACAACCGACGAGATTATCCCGCAAAAAACAGCACTTCCCGTTTGGGAATGCATCTGAGATTTGGAACCATCAGCATCAGGAAGTTGGCGCAAAAAGCAGCAAAAGCCAGCCAAACTTACCTTAATGAATTGATTTGGCGTGAATTTTATATGATGATTCTATGGAATTTCCCGCATGTTGTAGATCATGCTTTTAAGCCGGCTTATGATTTCATTGAATGGCGGAATGATGAATCAGAGTTTCGGGCCTGGTGCAAAGGGAAAACGGGATATCCGATCGTAGACGCCGGAATGCGTGAATTAAACACAACAGGATTCATGCATAACCGCGTTAGAATGATAGCAGCCAGTTTCTTAACCAAGCATTTGCTTGTTGACTGGCGATGGGGAGAGCAATATTTTGGAAATAAACTCCTGGATTATGAGCTTTCATCTAATAATGGCGGATGGCAATGGGCTGCCGGGAGTGGATGTGATGCAACGCCCTATTTCAGAGTATTTAATCCGGAGCTGCAAATCAAAAAATTTGATGTAAACTTAAAATACATCCGCTCGTGGATTCCTGAATTTGAAGATTTTGGGTATCCAAAACCGTTAGTAGAACATAAATATGCCAGGCAGAGAGCATTAGACACTTACAAAAAAGCGCTCGACAAAACAAAAAAATAAATCATATGAAAAAAGGCGATAAATTACCTGCTTTCAGGCTACCTGACCAGAACGGCAATACAATTGATATTAGTGATTTCACCGGTAAACAGCCATTGGTTTTATATTTTTATCCTAAAGACGAAACACCGGGCTGCACAAAAGAGGCATGCACTTTCCGTGACGCGATTACGGATTTTGAGCAGCTCAACGCAAAGATCATAGGAATCAGCGCTGATTCTGTAAAATCACATAAAGCTTTTGCTGAAAAACATAACCTGAATTTCACTTTACTCAGCGATGAAATCAAGCAAGTGAGAAAACTATTGAAAGTACCCTCTGATGTTTTTGGTTTGCTTGATGGCAGAGTAACTTATGTTGTAAATAAAAATGGAGTGGTTCAGCATATTTTCAAATCACAACTCAACACTACAAGGCATGTGGAAGAAGCCAAAAAAGCCCTTGAAAACTTGTAGCCCAGGCTCTATGGCATTTCGCGTTTGAACTTTGTTTTTCGTTTTCATTGAATATAATCAAATCCTGCCGGCAATTATGATTTTTATTGCAAGTGTGCAATTGCTTAATGAAAAAACTTTACTATTTTTGCAGTCCGATTTTTAGGAAATAAATTAAAATAGTAAACTTAAAATCAGTTAAATGACAAATCAGTACGAAACCGTTTTCATTATAACTCCCGTTTTATCTGACGCGCAGATGAAGGAGACGGTTCAAAAATTTAAAGATCTGCTTACAGAGCGCGGAGCAGAGATGGTTCATGAAGAACATTGGGGATTAAAAAAACTGGCATATCCAATCCAGAAAAAATCAACCGGTTTTTATCACTTAATAGAATATCGGGCTGAAGGTAAGTTGATTGACGAATTGGAAATTGAAATTAAACGCGATGAACGCGTGATGCGTTTTCTTACCGTAAAACTCGACAAGCATGCGATAGCGTACAATGAAAAGAAACGCCGCAAAGCCAGCGAGAAAAAAGAGGAAAAACAGGAAAATAAAGAAGCTTAATCGTAAAACATAGAATTATGGCTAACAATCAATCGGAAATAAAATATTTAACCCCAATCAATGTTGAAACCAAAAAGAAAAAATACTGCCGTTTCAAAAAAGCGGGCATCAAATACATTGATTATAAGGACGCAGATTTCCTCATGAAATTTGTTAATGAACAGGGAAAAATTCTTCCCCGCCGTATTACCGGTACTTCAACTAAGTATCAGCGAAAAGTTTCACAAGCTATAAAACGCGCACGGCACCTTGCTTTATTACCATACAAAACAGACTTATTAAAATAGGGAGGCAATTATGGAAGTAATTCTTAAAAAAGATATTCAGAATTTAGGGTATGCAAATGATCTGGTAGATGTAAAACCCGGATATGCACGTAATTATTTGATCCCGAAAGGAATGGCTATTTTTGCCACTCCAGGAAGCAAAAAGTCACTCGAAGAAACCATACGCCAGAAGGCCTATAAAGAGGAAAAGCTTCGTAATGACGCTCAGACTAAAGCAGACGCTATTGAAGGCACAAAAGTAACTATCGGTGCCAAAGCCGGTACTTCAGGAAAAATATTTGGTTCGGTGAACGCCGTACAAATTGCTGAAGCGCTTAAAAACCAACATAATTACGAAGTTGACCGTAAAATGGTAGTTGTGGATGGTGATTCCATCAAAGAACTGGGTGAATACGAAGCTAAAATCAAGTTTTATAAAGACATTCAGGCAACTGTCCAGTTTGAAGTGGTCGCTGAATAAGATTAATTTGACAGGTTATTTATGTGAAGGCTGCCCATAAGGGTGGCCTTTTTTATTGTTTGTATTACAAAAATGCATCGATTCTTGCTAACTTTGCTTTATGAGGCAACCGTTATCTAAAAATGAATTAAAGCACTTACGCTCACTGCACCGGAAAAAGTACAGGTACAAGTACCGATTATTTTTGGCAGAGGGATTAAAAATTGTATCTGAAGTACTTGAGAGCCAATACCATGTTCAGCAACTTATAGCTACTAAAGAATATGAAAACCATTTTTACAGTCATGATGCAGTTCCCTGCAGCTTAGCCAGCCCGGTGCAAATGAATGCATTATCACAACTAACCACACCTCCGGGTATTATGGCGGTAGTTTCTATTCCTGAACTTCCTTTTCAAAAAAGCAAACTGGGAAAAACAACCCTGGTTTTAGATAATTTAACCGACCCCGGAAACCTGGGAACCATCATCAGAACAGCCGATTGGTTTGGCATCCAAAACATCATATGTTCGCCCGGTACAGTAGACTTATACAACTCCAAAACCATACAAGCCACCATGGGATCATTTACGCGTGTCAATATGTATCAGCTTCCGCTCGATCAGGTTCTGCAGGAACTCAAAAACCAGTTTTTAGTTTTGGCTCTTGACATGCACGGCACTCCAATACATCAAATTGAATCCAATAAACCAAAGTTGATAATTACCGGAAACGAGTCAGCCGGGATTTCTCAGGAATTAAAACATTTGATAGATAAATATATCAGCATACCTTCACATTACAGGAATCAAAATAACGGGCCGGAATCCCTGAATGCTTCGATAGCCACAGCAATAGCTTGTTATATACTAGCTGAATATTGATTTACGCAAACGTTTGAATAAAAAAATAAACATTTATTTTAAAAGTCTATTGACCATGTGTTTGTTTGTTGCTATCTTTGTAATTGTAAATTACCAAAAAAATGCATGTCGTGGCAAAACAAAATAAACCGATCAATTACCATATTGAAGAGCTAAAGGAGATTAACAACCTTTCTGAACGGACAAAAAAAGTCTGTATAAACAGCTCATTAGACAACCTGTACAAAATCTTAGGATACCATTTCAGAAATCGTTCATTCAGGCAAGTTCGCAATTGCGGTGAGAAAACCAACAACGAACTCCAAACCATGTCTGACTATTATATCCGTCAATATAATATTAATCCGGATGAACTGGAACAGGATGAAGATAATTATCTGTTTGACAAACTCAAATTCTACTGCTATACCCGTTATGGAATCTCAAGCGAAACAGCGGAGCCATACCGGCAATATTTTTTGATGAGGCGGTTTCCGGTATTTAGATTTATCGGTGAAATACTAAAAAGTGAACTCTCGGATCGCGAATACTTCATTTTTAAGCACAATTTTAATTTCTTTAAAGAAGAGCAAAAGATGACCCTGCAGGCCATCGGAGATATCTACGATATCACCCGCGAAAGGGTTCGGCAAATTGCTCTTTATATCCCGGGGAAACTGAGCGAAATCCTGAGTATTTTTAACGAAGAACTTTATTTTGCCAACCATTACTACGATTATAAAGTTGATTCCAACAAAAACTATATTGTAATGGACGAGATGCATGCCAGCAAACTCAACCGTTATGAATATCTGGAATTTACCCCAAAGTTCTACGCCTTTGCCTTTGCGGAACTCTATAAAGATTTCATTGCGCTGTTTTTAGAAGACAATACGCCGCACAACATTTATTTCCTCATCAACAAAAAACACTACCACCGATTCAATTACATTGGATTTTACAACGAAATATACGGATTGGTGAACGACCGTGTTGAGGAAGACTATAGCATAGATTATCATCGCTTAATAAAAGCTCATATCAATGATGATAATGAAAGTACCTTTAAACTCGCCAAACCCTATTGCGATAAACTGGTTTTAAAGGAATTTGGATTATATAAGGATAAAAACAACCAACTTTATATTCGTCGGAATACGATGAAAAAGATATCAGAATATATCATAGAAGTTCTGGAAACGCATAAAACCCCCATGACTCTGGAAGAAATTTGCGCCGCACTCCAGACTATGGATATCAAAGTTCCTCAAAACATTGAATCGCTTCGTTCGTCTATTTTAAGCATTGATGAAGTTACTGCTATCGGCAAAACCAGTACTTACGCCCTGAAAAAATGGGACAACGTAAAAACAGGCACAATCAAGCAGTTGGTTTACAGCTACCTGAAACAATATGACGACCCGGTGCATATCTCATATATTTCTGATTATGTAAACCAATACCGGCAAACCAACAATAAAAATATCCTCTCGAACCTGAAACTCGATAAAACCGACAGCTTTATGTTTTTTAGGAAAGGCTATGTGGGACTAACCGAAAAAGATTATGCCAAAACATCTAAAATTTTTCCTAAACTAAAACCTTTGTAGATTTGCACTTTCTGCAAAGCCATTAATATAAAGCGAAATTGTTAAAGAATATTTTGCTGAAAACAATGCTTTGGTTCTGCTGTTTATGGACTAACAAATTATTTAAGAAAGGAGAAAAAGTATGCTTCAGTTAATTTTGATTTCTGTAGTGATTGTAGCGCTTCTGTTTGCAGGTATTGGACTGAAAATGCTCTTTAACAAAGAGTATGAAGCCAAGAAAACATGCAGCAGCAATATTATCACCAAAGAGGGAGAACAGCTTAGTTGCGGATGTGGCGGTGGTACATGCGCCACTGATGCAGATGCAGTAAAAGAATAAATAATCTTATACGCCTTTGAATTCACCCGGTTCAGTTTTTGAGCCGGGTTTTTTAATATTAGTCCTCTGTATCCATAAACCGCCTCATGCCGCCTGTTGCATAAGTTCGCATTTTGCCGTTTTCGTTCGAGTAGATAAAATATCCATCTAAATCCGCCTGGTTTTTAAGGAATTCCCTGGCATCCTGAAGACTCATCACCATAAAAGCTGTAGCGTAGGCATCGGCCAGCATAGCATTAGGCGCCAGAACGGAAACGCTCAAAAGTGTATGATCAACCGGATAACCTGTTTGCGGATCAATCGTGTGTGAGTATCTAACGCCATCACGCTCGTAATACTTGCGATAGGTGCCTGAAGTAGCAAGGGCACGATTTTTCAAAGACACTACCGCTTTCACCGTGCGCGGACTGTTACTGTTCTCAGCAGGTTTTTCTATACCCACTTTCCATAAACCTCTTCCGGGCTTCTTGCCTTTGGCAAGCACTTCGCCCCCCACATCCACCAAATAATTCTCAATCCCTTCTCTTTCTAAAAATTTTCCTATCAAATCAACAGAATACCCTTGTGCTATAGAGTTGAAATCTACTTTAACTTCCGGCAAGGCTTTCATTAGCGTTTTACCGTCGAGCCATACTTTGTTGTAACCAATGTATTGTAAAAGACTGTCTACTTTAGGTTCTTCGAGCTTTTCAGGATCTTCATAGCCAAACCCCCAGGCATTTACCAGCGGCATCACCGTAACGTCAAAAGCGCCTTCTGTTTGTTGGGATATAGAAGCAGCGGCCCTGAAAATATCCCGGAAAATCGCATCCGTTTCCCGGCTTTCATTGTTGTTGATTTTTGATATAACCGAGTTGGGTTTATACACCGATGCCGTCATATCAAAAGCAGTCAAAAGCGAATCTATTTGCGGTTTGAAGTCTCTTCCTTTCTTATCAAAATAAGTAACCGCATAATAAGTACCCTGTGCTTTTCCGCTAACCTTAACAGGTTCTCGTGTCCAGGAGTTGTCGCAGGCAGAGAAAACCACCACTATCACAACCGGCCAAATCCATTTTATCATATCCTTGTTTCCTGTTTGTAGCAAAGGTAAAATAAAAACCAGGAAGCAAAACGAATTCCGCTACCTGGTTTACTCAATAATATTTTAAAGAATAAAAACTATCCTCCAAAATCGTCGAATGCTATGTTTTCCGGTGGCACACCGTAATCATCAAGCATTTTCAATACGGCCTGGTTCATCATTGGCGGGCCGCAGATGTAATATTCAATCTCTTCGGGTTCTTCATGTTTTTTCAGATAGTTATCCATAATCACATTATGTATGAACCCTACATCACCATTCCAATTATCTTCAGGCAGTGGTTCCGACAATGCAATATTAAAATCAAAGTTGTCAAACTTTTCTTCAATTTCCTGGAATTCATCAATATAGAACAACTCCCTCAGAGAACGGCCACCATACCAGAAAGTAACTTTTCTATCGGTTTCCACGGTTTTAAACAAATGGAACAAATGCGAACGCATAGGGGCCATACCTGCACCACCGCCAATAAACATCATTTCGCGGTCAGTATCTTTCAGGAAAAACTCACCGTAAGGCCCTGAAATATCTACTTTATCCCCGGGTTTCAGTGAGAAGATATAAGAAGAGGCAATTCCCGGGTTTACATTCATAAATCCGCCCTTTTTTCTGTCAAATGGGGGCGTAGCAATCCGTACGTTAAGTTTAATAACCTGATCCTCGGCTGGATAACTCGCCATAGAGTACGCTCTGAAAATGGGTTCTGAGTTTTTCATCTTCAAATCCCACATATTAAACTTATCCCAGTCGCCGCGGTATTCTTTTTCCACTTCAATATCCTTAAAATCCACTTCGCAAGGAGGTACATCAATCTGTATATAACCTCCGGACTTAAAGTCGAGTCTTTCCCCTTCGGGCAGTTTCACCACAAATTCTTTAATAAAGGTGGCCACATTTTCATTGCTAACCACTTCGCAAGTCCATTTCTTGATACCAAACACTTCCGGCGGAACAGAAATTTTCATGTCTTCACGTACTTTCACCTGGCAGCCCAGCCTCCAGTTTTGCTGCTGCTCCTTACGTGTGAAAAAACCCTTCTCAGTCGGCAGGATGCTTCCACCGCCTTCATGCACTTGTGCCACACACATGCCGCATGTTCCGCCACCTCCACAGGCAGATGGTAAAAGAATGCCATTATTAGACAGCGTGCTAAGTAAGGTATTACCTGGCTGAGTTTCAATTTCTTTTTCGTCGTTAACCGTAATGGTTACCTCCCCCTGAGGGGTAAGTTTTTTACGGGCATATAACAACACACCCACCAAAAGAAGTATTATCAACAGGAATGCTAATATACTGGCGACAACAATTCCTGCTAAACCTGTTAGTATAATCATTTGCTTATTTTTTTATTTTATAACTCAATACCCATAAAACTCATAAATGCGATACCCATCAACCCCGTGATGATAAATGTAATCCCAAGTCCGCGAAGCGGGGCAGGAACATTGGAGTATCTGATTTTTTCACGTATTGCTGCAATACCTACAATGGCGAGAAACCATCCTACACCGGAGCCCAGTCCGAATGAAGTAGCTTCGGCGAGATTGGCATATTCGCGTTCTTGCATAAACAAGCTCCCTCCTAAGATAGAGCAGTTTACTGCTATCAATGGAAGAAAGATCCCTAAGGAGGCATACAAAGCAGGACTGAATTTCTCAATCACCATCTCTACTAACTGTACCATTGAGGCAATAACCGCAATAAACAGGATAAACGATAAAAAGTTGAGGTTTACGTCTGCTAATTGCGGCGATATCCATGAAAGCGCTCCCGGCTGCAGAATGAATTGATTAATCAGGTAATTTACCGGAACGGTTATGCCGAGCACGAAAATAACCGCCGCTCCGAGACCAACAGATGTTTCCACGGTTTTGGATACGGCCAGATAAGAACACATACCCAAAAAGTAAGCGAAAATCATGTTGTCCACGAAAATCGATTTGATAAATATGCTAAATAACTCTTGCATTGTTTTCTATTTTAGACGATTAACGATTTAATTCTCTTCAATGAGTTCTCTGTCTTTATAACGCTGTATCCATATAATAGCGCCTACGATGATCAAAGCCATCGGTGGCAAAATGGCAAAACCGTTATTGACATATCCCATCTCATAAAAGGACTGAGGCACAACCTGGAATCCGTATAGCGTTCCTGAGCCCAACAATTCTCTGAAAAACCCTACAACTACCAATATCCAGCCATATCCCAGCGCATTTCCAATGCCGTCGAGCAAAGAAGGCCATGGTTTATTGTTCATAGCGAACGCCTCAAAGCGCCCCATAATAATACAGTTGGTGATAATCAGCCCTACAAACACTGAAAGCTGTTTGCTGACATCATAAGCAAACGCTTTCAGAACCTGGTCTACCAAAATCACCAAAGAAGCAATTATTGTGAGCATCACAATAATACGTATCCTTGGCGGGATAGTATTTCTGAGCAAAGAAATTACCAGGTTGCCAACAGCCATAACCGCGATAACAGAGATAGACATGACCACTGAAGGTTCTAGCTTTGCTGTTACAGCCAGGGCTGAGCATATTCCCAAGACCTGCACGGTAATTGGATTCTCTCTGCCCAAGGGAGTTGTTAATAGTTTTCTGTTTTTCGCCGAAAACAGAGGTTCTTTATTTTTCGTTTTTGCAGCCATAATTTATATTATATGTTTTTTTACAAAAGGTTCATACAAAGACAAAACATCCTCAAGCATATCCGAAACACCATTACTTGTAATCGTGCCGCCTGAAATGGCATCTACTCCATGTTTTGGATCAATATTGCTGTTTTCCACTCCACCTTTCACTACTTCTATAGATGTAAACTCATAATCTTCCGTAAATATGGTTTTTCCTTTAAACTGATTTTGAAATGGCGGCAAGGATATTTCTGCACCTAATCCGGGTGTTTCACTCTTGTGAGCGAAGGTGGTACCTTTTACGGTTCTGAAGTCACTTTCTAAAGCAATATTCCCCCAAACAGGACCCCAAAGTCCTTTCCCTCTTAACGGAACAATGTAGGAAGTGTCTTCATTGTTTATAAACACATAAATCGGCAAGTGCACTTCATCTTCTTTGCCCGCCTTGATTTTGTCAAGTTCTGCTTTAATGTCTACTTCAAAAGCTCTGAACTCTCCGGTTTTAAACTCACTATCTGCATATTTGCTAATAATTTCTCCATCCACGTTAATCACCCATTCTTCCTGGATATACTCCTTGTAGGCTTCCGGCACTTCTTGTTTGGACTCCGGTTGGATATCAGCAGAAGCCAATATTCCTTTCATCTTTTCAACTTCTTCGTTGAAATCCTGTCGCGGCTGAAGCAATGTAGCTGCTGATGACAGTAAAATTGCCACGACAGTAACCATAATGGCCGCGTATGTAAATATGTATTTGTTTGAAAACATGTTATTTCCTTTTTTAATGATTAATTATGCAGTAACGGCCTTCATCCGTTTCAATCTGCGCTTGATGTTTCCCTGTACCACATAATGGTCGATCAACGGTGCAAACACATTCATCAATAAAATTGCCAGCATCATACCCTCAGGATATGCCGGGTTGAACACACGGATGAGCACAGCTACAACCCCAATCAAAAAGCCATAGATGTATTTTCCACGGGTGGTCTGTGAGGCAGAAACCGGATCTGTAGCCATGTATACAGTACCAAACGCAAATCCTCCCATCACAAGATGATAGTAAGCAGGCAACTGCATATATTCGTTAGCGCCCCAGAGGTTAAAAACCAAGCCCATAAACAAGCCGCCAAGAATAACGCTTAGCATAATACGCCAGCTACCTACGCCAGTAATTATCAATATAAGTGCACCAATTAAAATCGCAAACGCAGAAGTCTCTCCGATGGAACCGGGAATAAACCCGAAGAACATATCCATGATATCCGGCATGCTGCTGGTTTCTCCGGAGGTAGCCAGCGCCATTGGAGTAGCTCCTGAATAGGCGTCAGCTTTTTCAGCGATCCAGACTTTATCTCCGGACATGTAGGCCGGATAGGCAAAAAACAAGAAAGCCCTGGCCGTTAAAGCCGGGTTAAGAATGTTCATTCCGGTACCTCCAAACACTTCTTTCCCAAAAATAACCGCAAATGCTGTTGCTACAGCTACCATCCACAAAGGCACATCTGGCGGCATAACCAATGGAATCAACATCCCAGAAACCAAAAAACCTTCATTGACTTCATGGCCACGAATCTGGGCAAAATAAAACTCAATGGCCAAACCTGTAACATAACTTACAACAATAATTGGCAAGGCTTTACCTAACCCAAAAAGGACATTATCCCAGAATAAGGCATCCACGCCAACCGATTTGTAGTGCTGGAAACCTATATTCCAAATACCGAAAAGCAATGCCGGAATCATCGCCACCACAACCATAATCATGGTACGTTTCATATCAATGGCATCACGGATGTGACTTCCCTTTTTTGTTACCCGGTTGGGCACAAAAAGAAAAGTCTCAAAAGCATCAAAGGTGGAATGCAGCTTTTCAAACTTTCCTCCTTTCTCAAAGTGAGGCTTAATACTATCAATCTGTTTTCTTAGTGCTTTCATATATTCTTTTACTTTCTAACATTAACTCATTTCAGAACGCATCAGGTCGAGCCCCTTTCTTACAATATCCTGAACATCAATTTTTGATGTGCAAATCACTTCTGCCAGGGCAAAATCTTCTTCATCCACCTCATAAATCCCAAGATTTTCCATCAGATCAATATCCTCAATCATGATGGCTTTCACCAGTTGCACCGGATAAATATCCATAGGAATAACGCGTTCATACTCTCCCGTCATTACATAAGCTCTCTCTCCCCCATGCATATTTGTATCTAACCTGTGTTTCTGAGAGGGCTTTAACCATTTTGACAGGAAGGTACGAGACACAGAAAACTTGTTTAATCCGGGTTTTGCCCATCCAAAAAACTCATAATAATTTCCTTCCGGGATAACCGTCACCTGATCGTCATAGTAGCCAATGTATCCGTCTTTGCGGATTTTTTTTCCTGTAAGCACGTTTCCTGAAATATAGCGAAGCGTTTCATCAGTGGTATTGTTCTTAACCATCTCCTCAATAGAGGCGCCGATAATGGTTTTAAAATATCCGGTTTTTTTCACTTCTGAACCGGTAAACGCCACAATCCGTTCCGGGTTATACTTACCTTCAAGAAATAACCTTCCGATGGTAAGCACTTGCTGCGGATTAGCATACCAAACAACTTCTCCTTTATTAATGGGGTCAATGTGATGTATCTGAATTCCCACATTTCCGGCCGGATGAGGACCATCAAAATAATGCAGCTCTACCTTTTTCGAATTGGTAAACACTTCTGAAGCTTTGCTTTTCGCGCTGAGACTAAGATGCAGTTTTCCTTCTGTTAGTTTGGCTAACGCATCAAGTCCGGCCTGAAACTGCTTTCCTTTTCCGTGAATAATCAAATCCTGATCCGGAGCCAGTGGTGCGGAATTAAAACCGGAAATAAAAATCGCTTTCGGTTTAACCTCTGGATCAGCAACAATAGAATAAGGGCGTTGCCGTATTCCAGCCCATACCCCGCTATCAAGAAGTCTTTTTGTGATTTCTTCGGCTGAGAGGCTATTCGGATCGGCTGCGCCAAAATCGAGAGCCTCTGCCTTGTCATCAGACTCTATTTGAATCTCTTCCAGTATGCGCTTGGGCCCTCTTTTAATTCCAACAACTTTTCCGCTTACCGGCGAAGTGAAAGGAATGTTCTCACGATACTTGTCGTAGCATAACTGAGTACCCACCTTAACTTCGTCGCCTTCCTTTACAAGCAGCTTGGCATACCTCAAACCTACAAAGTCGGTTGGCTTCAGGGCAAACTTGCGTGTCCGCAAAGGAAGAATTACCTTATCCGCCTCTCCCTGCAGTTTGATATCTAATCCCTGCTTTAGTTTTATTGTTTCCGACATATTTATTGATTATTAAATGTCTGTTTATTTTAAAAATTCAAAAACATAAATTTAAATATGATATAATTTAAATAGGTGCAATTTTATGACTATATTTTAAAAATAGCAAAAATTCCCTTGACTTTTTATTGACTTCATACCAGTTTATTGCATATGTTACTTAGACTGTTTAAAAATAACCGGATTTCATGCTATAATATCCTGTTTGTTAATGTTTTGATTTTATCCTTTCTTTAACCTGCATCAGGAAAAAATAATGTTTAATACGTTTCAAAACAAACTAAACAATCTTGTGATATGGCAAACAAGTACTGTTTTCTCAATAACAATAATAAAAACAGTTTGTTTGTTTTTCATGACATTGCTTATAAACCGATTCGCAGCCCACCAGGATATTTTTTTGCCATTGTAAACAAAGGCCTGAAATCCCTATGGCTTATTTCCTATTCTTATCAACAAAATCACTTTGCAAGAACATTCCGGTTTTGCCAAAAGAATTTCGCTATTTTTGTGATAACAAAAAAATAAACAGGGTTGACCACATAGGTTTGCTCTGAAATGTTAAAATGCAGATATTGCATAAATCAAGTATTTTATAAAATCATAATTATGAGGTTTTTTCTTTTTTTTCTGATATCAGCATTGTTTTTATCAGAAGGGTCCGCACAGCAGGAAGATTATTACACCGAAGAATATTTCCGTTACAGCACGCACATTTATGACACAAATATTCATAGTCTTCAGGTTCACCGCAGGGGAGCGCCCCTTTCCGAACCGGTAGCTAAGTTAAATCACCTTACAAAAGTCCTTGAATTGTCTTTTGATGATTTCCGCGACAAAACCCGCGATTATCGCTACACGTTTATCCATTGCGATGCATACTGGAACCCCTCTGATATTATCGTGAGCGATTACTTGCAAGGTTTTGATGATGATTATATTGAAGAATATGAGTTTTCATACAATACCCGCCAACCCTTCATTCATTATAAATTACATTTTCCACAACGGGATATGCTCCCGGTTTTATCTGGAAATTACTTACTGAAGGTTTTTCCTGCCGGTTCGCCCGACAAGCCAATACTGACAGCACGATTCATGGTTTTGGATGAAAAAGTCAGCGTTCAGCCCAATATCCGGCAGGCCACTGCACCCACGAAAATGGAGGAATGGCATGAGGTTGATTTTGTTATCAATACGCAGTCTTTTTATATGGCTAATCCATCCCGCAATATGAGCGTTGTTGTTCAACAAAACGGACGACACGATAATAAAATTACAGGCATAAAACCTTCTGAAATTCAGGGTAACGAATACATCTTTGATTATGAAGACAAAAACCTGTTCCGGGCTGGAAATGAGTTTCGTCATTTTGAAATCCAAAACCTCAAATATCAATCAGACCAGGTGAAACGTATTGATATTTTCGGAAATCAAAACCAGGTATATCTTTATCCGGATAAACGGAGAACATTCAGCTCTTACATTTTTAAGGATGATATTAACGGAAAAAGGCTCATAAAAACCACTGAATATGACAATACTGATACGGAGGCAGATTACGCCTATGTTCATTTTGCGTTGCCAATGGAAAACCCGGTCATCAATGGCAGCATTCATATTCTAGGCGGATTGAATTACTGGGAGCTTAACAGCCGTTCTAAAATGACTTACAACTACCAGACAAAAGCTTATGAAAACACTATGTATCTGAAGCAGGGATACTACAACTATTTATATGCCTATAAAGAAGATGGCCAACCAGAAGCGAATGTCCGCCTGATTGAAAACAGTTTTTACGAAACTGAAAACGAGTACACCTTTTATGTCTATTATAACCACCCCGGGACTTCTTATGATCAATTGGTTGGGAAAAAAACCGTATCAAGCGGAGAATGATTCCGCCAAAACGAATTGTCTACCAATTCTGTCATATTTGTGATGTAGCTCTTTTTGGCCGTGGCTAATTTTTAATCTTCGGATCAGTGCAAAACTTTTCCGGATGATAGGCATGCAGGTTCTGGTAATACGTTTTAAATTCTTCAAAATCTTCCTTCAGGTCGCCACTTGGATAAACCAGCTTTTTAACCCCGGCCTTTTTGTATTTATAATCCAGGTATCCTAATGCAACAGGCACTTGGGCTTCAATAGCAATGTAATAAAAGCCTTTTTTCCAGTATTTGGTATATTTCCGGGTTCCCTCAGGGGTTATCACCAAAACCAGTTTTTCAGCTTGGTTGAAGTGGTCGGCAAGCTGATGCACAAGATTATTTCTTTTCCCTCTTTGTACAGGTATTCCACCCATCTTTTTCAACAACCCTCCAAAAGGAAAAGAAAAAGCTTCTTCTTTAATCAGGAATTTAACCGGCAAGCCAACTATATTGAACACCAATCTTCCGATAAAAAAATCGTAGTTAGTTGTGTGCGGTGCAACCAGCATTACAACCTTTCTGACATCAGAAGGCATATTCACTTCTATTTTCCAACCCAGCATTTTAAGCATCAATCTGCTAAATAGTTTAATCATGATGCATTATTTGGCACATAATTTTCGGCACTTTGGCAAACTTTTGCAGCAGTTGCAATCCCTTTGGATATGGCCTGATGCCAGAAACCAAGTGATTTTTCATGCAACTGCTCTCGCAGTAGCTTTTCCTCTGTAAGCGCCCGAATAAACCCGGCATTAAAAGCATCGCCGGCTCCGGTGGTGTTTACCGGCTCAATTGTTTTCACCGGAATTTTAAGTTTCTCCCCCCGATGCATAAAAACTACCGGTTGGTTCCCTCGTGTCATAACCATGAATTTTTCAGGAAATCTTTCGCAGACTTCTCCGGCATTCATCCCTAATGCTGCGGAATCTTCATCTGAGAATTTTACGATATCAGCCTGCGCTATTCGCTGCATGGCTTTATCATACGCCCCTTCAAACTGAAAAGCACATTTCTTTCGGATATTAGGATCATAAACCTGAATTGACTCCGCTTTTTGGGCAGATTCAATCCAGGCATCCACCTCCGCAGAAGTTTTAGGATGAATAGCGAAAGACGATCCATAAAGCAAAATATCTTCCTGTTTCAACGGGGACAGCAAAACCTGTTCAGCCGGTTTAGTTTCACCGTAAAAGGTATAAACCGGCTTTTTGGCTTCGTTAAGGAATGCAACAGCCAAAGAGGTTTGCTGAGACCTAGATGTTTGTATATAACCCGTGCCAACATGATTCTTCTTCAAGAATCGTAAAATCATGTCGCCCAGCGGGTCTTGACCCAACGTTGTTACCAGTTGCACATCAGCGCCTAAACGACCGAGAGAAACAGCTATGTTAAGCATAGAGCCGCCCGGAGCTCCACCAGTAAGGCGGTCATCCTCAAAAAAAATATCATAGTTGTTATTGCCAATGCAGTATACCATGCTTTATATGTCGTAATCCAGGTCTAATTTGTCTTTAAGTAACTTCAATACCGGATTTTTTTTGGCAAGATATTCAAATTTATCCTTGTTTGTATACGGCCTGCTATCAATCATGCTTTTTTCTTTTGCAATTTTTACGGTTAAATCAACCACCTTGTTTTTGAGTCTCGTCCTCAGAGCGCCCAGGATATGTCTTTTATTGGAATTGATTTCCCCGTATTCCAGCTTATTGCTCACATAAAACGTAATGAAATGATTCTTTTCATCCAGCTCAAGCTTTCCGGATTTCATGGCGGCAAACAGCGATCCTGCCCCCCGTGTCATCGCCATCATTATCGCTTCCCATACTTCCTGAAGCTCTTCCAGGGTAAGCTCACGTGCATTTTTATAATCTTCATCCGTAAGCTGGTTCAACGGATGAATTCCATCCTCGGCTTCTTCATTTTTACCGGCGACATTTTGAAACGAATTTTTACCCAATTCATTTCCTGAAACCGGCTTTGATGTGGTTCTTACTGCTTTCCTGGTTTCTTTCTGGAATTGATCACTAATCGACTTTTGTGCGGGCGCTTTGGCTTTCTTTTCAAGAAACGGGGGCGCTATGATGCTGACTTTTTTTTTAAATCACTACCTGTTTGGGATGTTATCGAACAGATTTGCAACAGCGAAATCTCAGTATGCAGCCGTTTATTGTTGCTGCCTTTATAGTCGATATCAGCACGGCTCACAACATCAAGTGCTGTTGTGAGAAATGCCATATCGCAGTTTTTAGTTTGCTCACGATATCTTTCCCGGATGTTCTCTCCTACTTCAAGCAAATCTACGGTTCCGTCATCCTTGCTTACCAGCAAATTTCTCAGGTGGTCGCCAAGTCCGGTAATGAAATGATGGCTGTCAAATCCTGCATCAATAATTTCATTCAAAGTATTCAGTGCTGCGGAAGTATCATTTTTTAAAGCACTATCTATTAACCGAAAATAATAATCGTAATCCAATACATTCAGATTATCAATCACATCCTGATAAGTAAATGTTTTTCCAGCAAAACTAACAATCTGGTCAAAAATAGAGAATGCATCGCGTAAAGCGCCATCGGCTTTTTGTGCGATGATTTGCAGCCCGTCTGTTTCTGCGTTTACATTTTCTCGTTCGCTTACGCTTTGAAGATGAGCTACAATATCTTTTACTTGTATTCTTTTGAAGTCAAAAATCTGGCAGCGAGACAGAATAGTAGGGATAATCTTGTGTTTCTCCGTAGTAGCCAGGATAAACTTTGCATATGAGGGAGGTTCTTCCAGGGTTTTGAGAAAGGCGTTAAAGGCCTGCTGAGACAACATATGCACCTCATCAATAATGTAGACTTTATATTTTCCGTCTTGTGGCGGGATACGAACCTGGTCTACAAGGCTGCGGATATCATCTACAGAATTATTTGAAGCCGCATCTAATTCATGGATATTGAAAGAAGTATTCTCTTTAAAGCGCTTACAGGAATCGCATTCATTACACGCCTCTCCCTCTTCTGTGATAGCCTGGCAATTAATGGTCTGAGCCATTATCCTTGCACAGGTGGTTTTCCCCACACCACGCGGACCGCAAAACAAAAACGACTGTGCCAACTGATCGTTTTTGATGGCATTTTTTAGTGTAACAGTAATGGCTTCCTGCCCTACAACCTCTTTAAAACTTGTCGGCCGGTATTTCCGGGCCGAAACAACATAATTATCCATATCGCTGATATTTCATGTCAAAATTATAAAAACTTTTGGAAGCAAAAACGCCATTGGAAAATCCATATTAAAAGGGATATCCGATTCCGAAGTTCCATACCAAGTCTTTAACCTTCATATCAAAGACCGACCTCCAGCGATTTCCCGGCTCCTTGTCGGGCATCCTGACAGGCATAGCGGCATCGATCCTGATTATAAAAAACTGTAAATCTACTCTGAACCCC
This sequence comes from uncultured Bacteroidales bacterium, assembly GCA_964465045.1. Lineage (GTDB taxonomy): Bacteria > Bacteroidota > Bacteroidia > Bacteroidales > JAIPAH01 > JAIPAH01. The sequence goes on from CAYXJS010000001.1 coordinate 104,217, forward strand.
AGACCGGCATCCAGCGCCATCTGATTCAAAAACCTATCAGCCGTAAAATGACCGTCAGGATAGCTGTTGCTTTCATCAAGCAGCCAAATATTTCCTGCATCCATAAATAAGGCCCCATTAAGATAGCTGTATATTGGGAAACGATATTCTGTGCTGAATTCCAGCAAAATATCACCAATCCGATCATAACTGGCCTGCTCCAAATCGCTGTATCCACCCGGCCCCAGTGATCGCACCTCCCAACCGCGCAATCCGTTAGCTCCCCCCGCATAAAACCCTTTCTCAAACGGCAATGCATCAGAGTTACCGTAGGGTAAACCAATGCCCATCATAGACCGGAATACAAGTGTATTTCCCTTGTCCAGATAATGGTAGTAACGAAAATCAAAATCGGTTCTCAAAAACTGTGCAAATCGGATGTTGAACAAAGTAGAATAGTTATCTTGCTGCTCACCCAGTCCGGTATTCCTGTTCAGGAAGTTCAACAGCAAACCGGATGTTTCAATATTTGCACGTAAAAAGAAAAAATCCTGATTTTTGCTTACGTTCTGCGTATTCCATATAAACGAGTATTTCATGGAAGCAATCAGGTGGTCGGTATATTGTTCCTGATATTTCTGGTCCAATTGAGAAAGTCGTTCCTGGAATCCTGGTTCAGTAAAGATTTTTATCGCATTGAGATCTATTGGCGACAGGATATGCCTTTTTGCTTTCGATTGCCGCCATCGATAGCCCAAAGAAACGTTCGCCAGATAGCGTGTGTAGTCAGTTCGTCTTTGATAATTGTAACCTCCGCGTATGTTAGTTGTCGGATGATAATCCCTGGAAAAGAATTCCGGGGCTACCGGCAATAAAAATTTTGGCAGGTTCAGGTTAATATCTGCTCCGCCTTCAATGGTATTAAAAAATAAGAAACCATCATCCCGGGCCGGTGATGTATTAGATTGGGCCTCCAGTGCACCACTAAGGCTCAAATCTAAGACCTCTCCTCCTCTAAAAATATTTTTGTTCTGGTAAACCAAGCGTGCTGCAATCCCGGGACGCCCGGCCATATTTGTACCCTCCGTTTCCGCACTTACAGAATGAATATCCATACGATTGATGCGGATTTTGCAATCAAGAAATCCCAGGGTATCACTATCGCTTTTGCTATCATTTTCAGGAAAATCCATGCTAACAAACTGCGTAATGTTAAGCCCGGCGAGCCCATCATAGGTTTTCTGCACCTGCCTGAAATCATAATATCTGTTGTTCTTTAGTGATATCCGCCTGGCGTAGGTCTTCGGCTTCACACGTATCGGTTTATTATGAACAAATTTCAGGGTTGTACTATCCGAGGCCTTTTTGTTTTTTCGATAATGTATCACCAACGTATCCGTCTCTGATTCATCAGAAAAGATCGTTTGATCGGGATTGATAATGATATCATCAATTTTGAATCGTTTGTGTGGTCTGATCAAATCGGCTGTATCAGGACGTGAAGTAATTTTCCGGGGCAAAAGGTCCATGTATAAATCTACTTGATTACTGCTCAGAGCGCTATCTACCCTGTAACGAACAAAGTCTTTGCTGAACCGGTAATATCCCTTTTCCCGGAGCCGTTGTGTTATCCTCCCCCGCTCCTTGTCAAGGATATCCACATCATAGACATCTTCCTCTTTAATCAACGCCTGAGCTGTATCTGCCAAAACAAATGGCCTCAATGTAGAATCTCTGAAAACGTATTCAATATTACGTATTCGATAAGGATTACCGGTTTTTACGTAATAGGTTACACGGGCTTTATCTCTATCATCCACTTGATGATCAACGTTAGCATTAAAATACCCCTTTGAGAACAGCCACTCTTCCATTTGCGATGCCGAGGCAATAGCAAGCGATTTATCAAAATAAACCGGTGACTCAGCAAAATTTCGCATCATCCATTGGTTAACCTTGCCGGGATCCTCTTTATCAAGCTTCTCGTAAAGCCAGGGCTTAAACCAAAAGACCCCCAATATCCGGGAGTTGGATTCTTGCTGAATAAACCCCGACAGCGTGCTTTTATCAACTTTTTTGGCTCCCTCTACCTGCACCTCATTGTCCATTAAAAGCGGCCTTTCATTAAGCCGTTTAGAAGGCATACATCCACTCATAACCACAACAACAAATATTGCTGCAAATAAGAATAAGCGTGTAAAATGATACGTTTTCATGCTGAGTGCAAAAATAGTTAATATTCCTCCTTTTAGGCTGTTTACTAATAAAATTTTAGAACCTTGATGAACAGCTGATCGTAAAACCCAACCTTAAACAACTTGCGATACCAAAAGAAAAATTCAATTTTTTTAAACCTCCTCTTGGAAGTAATTTTTTTTGCTGTATATTTGCAACCGCATTTGCAGGATGGCAGCGAAATAAAGCGTTACAGTGTCATCAGGCGTTCTAAAAGATTTTTATCACGGGTGATTAGCTCAGTTGGTTCAGAGCATCTGCCTTACAAGCAGAGGGTCGCTAGTTCGAATCTAGCATCACCCACCATCAATAGGCCGGAATGATTCCGGCCTTTTTAATTTGCATCACCTGGTATTTTTACAATCTCTTTCAAAAAAATGCTGCTGCCGGTTTTATTATTCAGCATTTTTCAGGATATTTACTCCCAAATCAAATACCAATCAGATGAAATCTTTAAAATTCCTGCCAATTTTAGTTCTGTCCTTCATTGTGATAAATAGCTGTGAATTCAAAAAAGAAAAAACTGAAGCTCCTGACAGCGGTTTTTCAAATTATATCTCAGGATTTACTTCCGGTGTAATCTCCTCTGATTCTGAAATAAAGATCATTTTTAATAAAGATCTGAATAAAGACCAAAAAGAAAAAGCCGAAGACCTTTTCAAAATAAAGCCTGATGTGAAAGGAAATATTTCCTTTCCGGATGATTACACGCTTGTTTTCCGGCCCGCTGAACCTTTTCCTCATGATAAACGATTGAAAGTCAATTTCAGGTTGGGATCACTATTGGGAGTTCCGGACTCATATGAAACCTTTGCTTTTGAAGTACAGACAGCAAAGCAACAATACACTGTTGATATTGAAGGGATTGAAGCTTATGACATTTATCAGCTCAGTGCGCAAATGCTGAAAGGAAAAATTACCACCGCTGATTTTGTTCAAGCATCCGATTTAAGTGAATTTCTGATTGCTGAGCAAACCGACAGATCTTTGCCTGTAAGCTGGACTTCCACCGCTGACGGAAGAACACATTATTTTACGATAGATTCGGTGAAAAGGAAAAAAGCAAGCACCTCAGTAAAAATGGAATTCCAGGGAAAAGCCATTGATGCAGAAAAGAAGATCAGCAAAATCTATGATGTGCCACCCCTGGATTTATTTAAGGTCATGCAGGTATCAGTTATTCAGGAGCCAGACCAGCACATTCTGGTCAAATTTTCGGACCCACTGAATACCGGTCAGGATTTGCGGGGGCTGGTCAGAATAGACAGTGACGAGCCGATGCGCTTTGCTGTTTCGGGAAATCAATTAAAAATCTTTCCGGAAAACAGGTTGCAGGAAGACTACCGTCTTCAAATCGATAGAGCATTGCAAAATACCATGGGATACACTTTGGACGCCCGCTATCAGTCTACTGTTACATTTAAAACTCTTGCTCCGCAGGTAGCCTTTACGGGAAAGGGAAATATCCTGCCTTCTTCACAAAACCTGACGCTGCCTTTCAAGGCAGTAAGCCTGAAGGCTGTAAATGTGCGTATCATCAGGATTTTTGAAGACAATGTTTTTCAGTTTTTTCAGGTCAATTCCTATGATGGGGACAAGCAACTAAAACGCGTGGGCAGAATTGTCTATCAGGGAAATATGTCTCTTGACGATCAGGTTGCAACCAATTTAACCAAATGGAATACGTATCGCTTAGACCTTTCTGATTTTATTGAATCGGAACCCGGCGCCATTTACCAGGTGCAGCTCAATTTCAACCGCTCTCAGTCTTTGTACAATTGTCCCGAAGACAATAAAACACATACGGAAAATGTGAGCGCTGGTCTTAGTCTTACCAAAGAAAATAAAAACGACACGAAATATTGGAGCTGGAATGGTTTTAATCATGTGGATTATAATGAGCCTTACGACTGGAAAAATCGCGATAACCCATGCAGTAACTCCTATTATATGCACTATAACCGAGCTGTCTCCAAAAATGTACTGGCTTCTAACTTTGGCATTATTGCAAAACAGGGGGAAACAGAAAACCTACAAGTCCATATCCGCGATATAAACACAACCGACCCTGTTCCTGGCGTTGATGTTCAGGTATTTAATTTTCAGAAACGCCCGGTTGGAAAAGCCACAACCAATGGAAACGGAGAGGCTGTCATTCAACTTGACGGAAAAGGCTTTTTTGTATTGGCTAAAAAACAAAATGAGTTTGGTTATTTACGCATTGACGACGGCTCTTCGCTTTCTACCAGCATGTTTGATGTGGGTGGCGCTACGGCTGAAAAAGGGATAAAAGGTTTTTTGTATGGCGAAAGAAATGTATGGCGTCCCGGCGATTCGCTGTTTATAAGCCTGATGCTGGAAGATGCAAACCAGGTTCTGCCTTCTGAACTCCCCTTAACTTTTGAACTCACCGATCCCAGAGGACGGCTCGTTTCCCATAAAACAATAAAAACCGGAAATCAAAATTTATTTGTATTCCGTGACAAAACCGCTGAAGATGCGATGACCGGAAAATACACCTTACAGGCTGATTTGGGAGGAATCAGGTTCTCTGAGCCTATCCGGATTGAAACCATCAAACCCAACCGGCTTAAGATTGACCTGGATTTCGAAAAACCATTTATCAGGCATGACAATACAAAACCCGAAGGGACTCTTACAGTAAAATGGCTTCATGGAGCGCCCGCCTCAAACATTAAAGCCGATGCAGAAATGAAACTGACACCCGCCAAAACGACTTTTAACACATACGAAAACTACACCTTTACCGATCCTACGAAAAAACTTCGTTCTGGTGAGGAAATAGTTTTTGACGGGAAGTTAAACCAGGAGGGGACAGCGAAAATAAGTCCCGATATAGCCACTGATAAGCAAGCCCCGGGGTTTTTATCTGCCCGCTTCAGTATTCGGGCTTTTGAGCAGTCAGGTGAATTCAGCCGTACTGTTTCGCAAATTAAATACTCTCCCTATAATCATTATGCAGGCTTGAAAGTACCTGAAGGCGATGGGTGGAATGGCGCCCTGAGCTCAGTGAAAAAACACGACATCCCCATTGTTTCTCTCAGCGAAGATGGCAATAAAGCCGATCGGAAAATCATGATTCTGGTATACAAAATCAACTGGGAATGGTGGTGGGAAAACCGTAATAATAATGATCTGTCAAAATTCGTTTCGAACCGTCATGGCGAATTAGTTGAAGCAACTACCATAAACACCGTTAACGGAGAGGGAAGCTACACACTGGATTTATCCGGGCGATATTGGGGACGGCTTTTAATCCGTATTACCGATACCGAAAGCGGCCACAGTTCAGGTGAATTGGTAATGATGGACTATCCCGGATGGTGGGAGAACAAACAAGACCAGGCTCCCGGCGGAGCTGAAATGCTTACCTTCAGTCTTAACAAAGAACGTTTTAAAACCGGGGAAAAGGCCCAATTAAAAATCCCTTCCGCAAAAGAAAACCGGATTTTTGTTTCCATCGAGAACCACAACAAGATACTGCATTCAGCCTGGATTGACAGCAAACATGAATTCACTGAATACGCATTTGATGTTACTCCGGAAATGGCTCCCAATGCATATGTTTTTGCTGCAATGATGCAGCCTCACAGCCAAACCGCCAACGACCGTCCCATAAGGATGTATGGGGTTGAGCCGCTATTTGTTGACAACCCTCAATCGCATCTGTATCCTGACATTAACATGCCTTCTGAATTAGCGCCCGAGCAGGAAGTTGAGATTGTAGTTTCGGAAAAAGACGGCCGCCCTATGGAGTATACACTGGCCGTTATAGATGAAGGCTTACTGGACATCACGGCCTTCCCAACACCTGATCCGTGGGCACATTTCAATGCCCGGAGAGCGCTTGGCGTGAAAACATGGGACCTGTACAATGCCGTTTTAGGGGCTTTCACAGGTCGCTATAGCGGACTGTTAAAACCCGGTGGCGGAGTAGAAATTGACCCTGATGCCGGAAACCAGTCTGCTAATCGCTTTAAGCCGGTTGTAGAATTTTTTGGCCCTTTCAAATTGGAACAAAACAAAAAACAAAAGCATAATTTCCGCATGCCAAATTATGTGGGCTCTGTCAGAACGATGGCCGTAGCCGCCCACAATGGAAAATACGGAAGCACCGAAACAACCACTCCCGTTAAAAAACCTTTAATGACTTTAGCTACAGCTCCACGCACACTAAAACCGGGAGATACTATGGATGTTCCGGTTACGGTAATCGCTATGGATAAATCAGTTAACGATGTTATTGTAGATATTAATGTTAATGAAGCCCTTACTGTTTTGGGAGACCGCAAGCGAAAAATCACGATTCAATCGCCCGGTGAAGAGATAGTTACATTCAGGGTAAAAGCCAAAGAAAAGCCTGGAATGGGGACTTTTGAAGTGACTGCATCTGATGAAAATGAAACATCCCGTGATAATGTAGAACTAAACATCTTACCTTCCAACCCGCCAGTGACCAGGGCTACGCAAAAAACGCTTGACCCGGGCAAGACCATTATGGTAGATTACGCTGCTTTTGGGTTAGAGGGCACCAATAGTATTATTCTGGAAGCTTCTGCACTTTTACCGCTTCACCTTGAAAAGCGGCTCGACTACCTTGTAAGCTACCCTCACGGTTGCCTGGAGCAGATTATTTCAGGTGCATTTCCGCAATTATACCTCAACAATCTTGTGGAACTTTCTGAGGCAACCCAAAAAAGCGTTCAAAATAACGTAAATGCCGCCATAAAAGCTGTTAGTAAATTTAAAAACGATAACGGCGGATTCAGCTCCTGGCCATCATCATCAAACCCCACTAATGAATGGGTTACCTCTTATGCAGGTCACTTTTTACTCGAAGCCGCTCAAAAAGGATATCATGATCCCGACAACCTCATAAAAGAGTGGCTCTCATATCAACAAAGGGCGGCACGCAATTTTACTTTTGTAAAAGGTTCACAGAAAAACCTGATTCAGGCTTATCGGCTCTATACCATGGCGCTGGGGGGCGAGGCCTCAGCAGGAGATATGAACCGGCTCAGGGAGCAGGAAAGCACGGACCCGAAAACCAACTGGAGGTTAGCCGCAGCTTATGCCATCGACGGAAAGCTTAGCATAGCGGAAAAAATTACAGGCCGGCTAAGCACAAATCCGGAAACCGATCAAAAAGCCTATACCACATTTGGGTCAGAATTGCGCGATATGGCCATGATTCTCGAAACTATGACTTTAACAAAAGAGCGTGAGCGAGGCACAAACCTGGTCAGGGAAATTTCAGAGAAATTGTCCCAAAACCAGTGGTACAGCACACAATCAACGGCCTTTGCGCTTCTTTCAGTAGCCAAATTTGTTGAGGAAATGAACCTGAGTAAAACAATCAACCTGGCTTACAAGTTAAACCAGGCAACTACGGAAAAAGCCGTTACAGATGCCGCTGTATACGAAATTACACCGGCTGTTAATCATGATCCGGAAGGAACCATAAAACTTACCAATGAGGGTGAGGGAACGCTGTACGTTTCATTGTTCGAAAAAGGCATTCCCCTTGCCGGGGATAAACAAAAAATCAGAAATGATCTTTTTATGGATGTTTCATATTTTGATTTGGAAGGCAATCCGTTGAATATTAACAAAATAAACCAGGGAACCGATATAATCGTGGAGACTAAGATTACGCACCCCGGCATCAGGGGAAAATACAATGATTTGGCTTTAACACACATAATGCCATCAGGATGGGAGATTAGAAATCAGCGGTTGAATTCATGGAATGACGAATCCAAAGATATAGCTCAACCCGATTATCAGGATATTCGCGATGACCGGATTTATTCTTATTTCGATCTCAAACCAAATCAAACAAAAAAATTCCGTTTTCAAGTCAATGCTACTTATACCGGAGAATACTACCTCCCCGGAATCAGTTGCAATGCTATGTATGACAATTCCATACAAGCCTATGAGCCCGGCAAGCAAATTGAAATTGTGAAACCCGGAAAGGAAGAGTAAAAACTTATCCATCGGAATTGAATGATAATGAAACGTATTCTTTGGGCTATTATAATTTCCGGATTAGCAGCCTGGTATCTCTTTGCATTGCCGGCACCGCTTTTTGATGCTCCTTCATCCACTGCGCTTGAAGACAAACAAGGCCGCCTGTTGAACGCACGCATAGCAAGCGATGGGCAATGGCGTTTTCCTGAGCAGGACTCTTTGCCTGAAAAATATGTGCAAGCTGTATTGACTTTTGAAGACAAACGCTTCTTTTCTCATCCGGGCATTGATCCGTTTGCGATTGCCCGGGCAATAAGGGAAAACATATCACAAAAGAAAATTGTCAGCGGCGCCAGTACGCTTACGATGCAGGTAATTCGGCTTTCCCGGGAAGGAAAACCTCGCAATTATTTTCAAAAAATAACAGAAATGGCCCTGGCCCTGCGTGCTGAGCTGCGATACAGCAAATCCGAAATTCTCTCACTATATGCTTCGCATGCCCCTTTCGGGGGAAATATTGTAGGACTGGATGCTGCTGCATGGCGTTATTTCGGGGTTCCTCCCCATAAGCTGTCATGGGGTCAAACAGCAGCCCTGGCTGTTTTGCCTAATGCTCCCTCATTAATACGCCCCGGCAAAAACACAGAGGTCTATTTAAAAAGAAGGAACGCTTTGCTGCAAACCCTCAAAGAGCGTAAAATCATAGACCCGGTTACTTATGAGCTGTCTTGTGACGAACCGCTACCTGGTGCACCCATACCGTTGCCCCAGGAAGCAAATCACCTGCTCAATAAAGCCATCCGTGAGGGAAGAGAAGGACAGCGTATTAAAAGCACCCTTAGTTTACCGCTGCAAAGAAAAGTAAACCGCGAAATGCAGGCACACCTTAAACGTCTGGAGCCAAATCAAATCCACAACGCCGGAGCTATAATTCTGGAAGTAGAAACCGGTGAGGTGATGGCTTATGCAGGAAACACAAAACATCCTGATAATCTTCACAATAACCAGGTAGATATGGTTTCTGCAGCACGCAGCAGCGGCTCTGTTTTAAAACCTTTTTTGTATACCGCAATGCTGCAGGAAGGAATGATTTTACCAAAAACACTGGTTGCTGACATCCCGGTAAATTTTGACGGGTACTCTCCGATGAATTTCAGCAACCGCTACGATGGCGCCGTGCATGCGGATGAAGTACTTTACCGCTCCTTAAATGTTCCGATGGTTAGGATGCTGAAGCAATACGGCCTTTCACGATACCATAATTTGCTTCGGCAAATGGAATTCCAAACCATCAATAAGCCGGCTAGTCATTATGGTTTATCCCTTATTTTGGGCGGAGCTGAAACCAGGCTGGACGAGCTGGCAGGTCATTACGCTTCGCTGGCGAGGATTCTGAACCATTTTAACGATAAGCAAAATTATTACTCAGATGCTATCCACAAGCCGGTGTATGTAAAAAACGCAAAACCTGCAACGCTTCAAAACACAACACCCTTGTTTAGAGCCTCTGCCATTTATGAAACGTTTCAGGCGCTTACTCAACTAAAGCGACCTGAACAGGAAATTGGGTGGAAACACTTTATCTCTTCGAGGAAATTAGCCTGGAAAACAGGCACTAGTTTTGGGTTTCGGGATGCATGGGCTATAGGAGTTACGCCTGAATATGTTGTAGCTGTATGGGCTGGTAACGCCGATGGCGAAGGGCGTCCCGGATTAACCGGGCTTTCGGCTGCAGCTCCGCTGATGAGGGAATTATTCCGCTTATTGCCGCCAACTAGTTGGTTTCATCGCCCCTGGAAAGAACAAATAGAGGCTATAGTGTGTCGTCAAAGCGGTCATCTTGCAGGCCCTCACTGCCGGCCTGCTGATACGGTTTTGATTCCCGAAAACGGCATCCGCAGCTCATCCTGCCCTTATCACCGTACTATCCACTTAAACAGCTCCCAAACATATCGTGTGGATGCCTCCTGCTACCCTGCCGGCAAAATCATACATAAGTTCTGGTTTTTGCTTCCTCCGGCAATGAGCTGGTACTATCGCCAATCAAATCCTTCTTATGCCGTCTTGCCTGAAATAAGTCCTCAATGCAAAGATAATAACGCCGATAAGGTAATGGAAATCATTTATCCGGAACAAAAGTCCAAAATATTTATCCCCACAGAAATGAGCGGAGAAAGGGGAAAAGTAATTATGAAAGCAGCTCATCGCGATCCCAACTCCACCCTGTTTTGGTTTATTAACCAGAATTATGCCGGCCAAACCACAGGTGAACATCAGATAGCGGTGCATCCGGAACGCGGGAACCATGTATTGACTATTACCGACAAAACCGGAAACTCAATATCCAGAAGTTTCGAAATTGTTGGGAAGTAATATCAGAAAAAGCCTGCAGCAAAACAATGTGAATAAACAAGTTTTCGTGCAGGCTTCAGGCTGATTTAAAATAAGTTATCAAGAATTTTTTTATCTACTATCTCAGGTAAAGTAACTTTCATCCGGGGTTCTTTCTGCATTGCTCTTTTAGCGGCGAAAACCGCTCCTTTGTTTCTTGCCCAGCTTCTTCGGCTTATGCCGTTGTTAACATCCCAGTGCAGCATCATTTTGAGCCTACGGTCTGCATCTTCAGTGCCATCGAGCACCATACCGAATCCACCGTTAATAACTTCACCCCAGCCAACGCCACCGCCATTGTGTATTGAAACCCATGTAGCGCCGCGAAAAGCATCGCCAAGCACATTCTGGATGGCCATATCTGCTGTGAATTTGGAGCCGTCGTAAATGTTTGAGGTCTCCCGGAACGGTGAATCCGTACCGGAAACATCATGGTGGTCCCTTCCCAGGATTACCGGAGCTGAGATTTCTCCACGTTCTACTGCGTTGTTAAACGCCTCGGCAATTTTCATCCGACCTTCCGCATCTGCATAAAGAATTCGTGCCTGCGATCCTACCACCAGATTATTTTGCTTAGCTTGTCTAATCCAGCGGATATTATCTTCCATCTGCTGTGAGATTTCAGGCGGGGCATCTTCCGCCAAATCTTCCAACACTTCCGCAGCAATTTTATCTGTTTTATCAAGGTCAGCTTCTTCGTTAGAAGCACAAACCCATCTGAAAGGTCCAAAGCCATAATCGAAACACATCGGACCCATGATATCCTGAACATAACTGGGATACCTGAAATCCTTTCCCTGATCATCCATTATATCTGCACCTGCCCTGGAGGCTTCCAGCAGAAAAGCATTTCCGTAGTCAAAGAAGTACATGCCATCAGCTGTTAATTTATTGACCGCATCCACATGGCGTTTCAATGACTTGTGCACATATTCTTTAAATTGCGCCGGGGCTTCGGCCATCATTTTATTCGAGGATTCATAAGAGAGTCCGGCGGGGTAATATCCTCCTGCGTATGGATTGTGCAAAGAGGTTTGGTCTGAACCCAAATCCACTTTAATTCCACGCTCAGCCAAACGCTCCCATAAATCTACAATATTGCCTAAATAAGCAATGGAATGGGGTTTCTTTTTTACTCTCCATGCTTCTGCCGAGTCAATTACAGCATCAACATCCTCAAGTATTTCATCTACCCAGCCTTGCTCATGGCGTTTGTACGCTGCTTTTGGATTTATTTCAGCGGTGATGCTAACCACACCGGCAATGTTGGCCGCTTTTGGCTGTGCACCGCTCATGCCTCCCAAACCGGCAGTAACAAAGAGTTTTCCTTCCAGCCCCTCACCATGAGTAGCCACCATCCTGCCTGCATTCAACACGGTAATGGTAGTTCCATGCACAATGCCTTGTGGACCGATGTACATGTATGATCCTGCCGTCATTTGCCCGTATTGCGATACGCCTAAAGCATTAAAGCGCTCCCAGTCATCAGGCCTGGAATAGTTCGGAATAACCATACCATTTGTCACTACAACCCGCGGAGCATCCTTGTGCGACGGGAATAACCCCATAGGATGCCCTGAATACATCGCTAGTGTATGTTTATCGGTCATTTCGGCAAGATATTTCATCGTAAGGCGGTATTGTGCCCAGTTCTGAAATACAGCGCCATTACCTCCATAAGTGATTAACTCATGCGGATGTTGTGCTACAGCATTGTCCAGGTTATTGCTGATCATAAGCATAATAGCGGCTGCTTGCCTGGAGCGGTAAGGAAAATCATCAATATTTCTCGCTTTGATAGTATATTCAGGCCGGAACCGGTACATGTATATCCGTCCGAATGCTTTTAGTTCTTCAGCAAATTCTTTAGCCAAAACGGCATGGTGTTTCGCAGGAAAATAGCGAAGCGCATTTTCCACCGCAAGCCTCTTTTCCTCTGGGGTAAGTATCGCTTTACGTACCGGAGCATGATTAATATCCGGATCATAAACCGGCTTTTCAGGTAAATCATCCGGAATTCCTTCCAGAATGGCTTTTTTGAATTTTTCTTTCTCAGTCATATGTAGATATTTTTATCATTATTGTCAACAATTATTATACAAAAATACACTTTTAAGCAGAATCATCCCATTTAAAATGCCGGATTTAAAGGTAAATTTCAACAAAGCCGGGCTAATAACGTTTCTGAGAAAAAGGACAGATGAAAAAATTTTGGGAAGAACGGTTTGGTGACAGCGAATACATTTACGGAAGGGTGCCAAACTATTTTGTGAAAGAGCAAATTGAAATGATGAAGCCCGGCAAAGCGCTCTTTCCGGCTGAGGGAGAAGGTCGTAATGCGGTTTATGCAGCAAGTCTGAACTGGGAATGCGATTGTTATGATTTCAGTGAAGAAGCCCGTAAAAAAGCCTTAAAGCTTGCCAATGAAAACAACGTCAGAATACAATATCATGTTGCCGACCTTGAGCATGCTGATTTCCCTAAAAACTGCTACGACGCCCTGTTTATGACTTTTTTGCATCTTGATCCGGAGATCCGTTATCAGATTCATCAAAAATTTGTCGATTCCCTGAAAAAAGGAGGTTTGTTAGTAGCTGAAGTTTTTGATAAAAAACAGCTTCCCATAGGCAGCGGTGGCCCTAAAAATCCGGATATGCTCTATACACTGGAAATGCTAAGGGATGATTTTCATAACACGCATATTATCACAAACAACTCTGGATTGCGGTATCTGGAAGAAGGCAAACATCACAACGGAAAAGCACATACCATACGTTTTGTTGCTCAAAAAATATAAAATGAACAAAACCCTGTATGGTAGTGTATAAGTATCATCAAATCAAAATTATAATGTTATGATAAAATTAACGGTACTTACTGTCAGCTTAATTGTTTCTTTTGCTTTTCAGGAAACTGCGCAACCTGAAAAAACATGGGAAACTGAAGGTTTAATAACCCCTGAATCTGTGCTGTATGATGGTGAAAACGATGTGTTTTATATAAGCAATATCAACGGAAAGCCTACGGATAAAGACGGTAACGGCTTTATCAGCAAACTCGATAAAGAAGGCAATATTCTAAATAAAAAATGGGTAAACGATCTCCATGCCCCCAAAGGTATGGTAAAGGCTCACGGCCATTTGTATGTGACCGATATAGATCGCATTGCAAAAATAGACCTTGATAAAGGCGAAATTGTAAAATATTATGACGTAGAAACAGCGTCTTTCCTTAATGATATGGAAGTGATTGACGGCACCGTTTACATCAGCGACATGGCAGAAAATGTAATTTATAGCCTGAATAACAATAAAGTACAGGTATTTAAAAATGAGGGACTGAAAAAACCCAATGGCATGCTGACATCAGGCAAATGGTTAATTAATGGCAATGAGAATTATATACTGAAAATCCATACAAAAACCCATGAATCTCAAAAAATTGAGACTGCTGTAGGCGGTATTGACGGGCTTAAGTTTTATGATTCTGACACTTACATCACCTCAGACTGGACTGGAAACGTTCATAAAGTAAATGCTTCAGGTGAAGCAGAATTGCTTTTTTCAACAGCAGATGATGATATACAGGCTGCGGATTTTGAATACGTACCCTCAAAAAAATTGCTGGTTGTGCCCACATTTTTTAACAATACTGTAGCTGCATACCAATTGCAATAATATCTTTGCATTGGACAAAATTCAAAAGCCAATGCGATTTCAGATAATATTCTCATGGATTGTGCTCTTTTTTGCTATTAGCGGCCAATCCCAAGACAACTACGAAAACCTGATTCAAAAAGCGGAAGAGTATCACCGCTCATTTGTAACTGTAGATTCTCATACCGATACGCCTTTATGGTTTTTAAGCGAAGACTATAACTTTGGTGAGCGTCATCACCCGGGTAAAAGCAGCAATAAAATTGATTTACCCCGTATGGAGGAAGGCGGCCTTGACGCTGTTTTCCTTGCAGCTTTTGTAGGGCAAGGAAAGCGCACACCGGAAGGCCATCAAAAAGCATACCTGCGCGCCCACCGGATTATTGACTCTATTGAAACCGTCGCCGCAAGGCATTCTGAAAAAACAGAAATAGCCACAACCCCACAAGACGCAAAGCGCCTGAAAAAAGAAGGGAAAAAAGCCCTGTATATCGGCCTTGAAAATGGCTACCCGTTGAAACGTGATCTTAAGAAAGTTGAGGAGTTCTACAACCGTGGCGTACGTTATATCACGCTTTCGCACACCAAAAACAACGAGATTTGTGATAGTTCAACCGATACCCTTGAGCATGGCGGCCTGAGCAATTTCGGAGAAAAAGTCGTGAAAGAGATGAACCGGTTGGGCATTATAGTTGATGTAAGCCATATTTCGGATTCCGCATTTTATGATGTAATCCAAATTTCTCAAGCTCCAGTGATTGCTTCACATTCAAATGCAAGGGCTTTACGCGATCATCCCAGGAACTTATCGGACGATATGCTGAAGGCTATAGCAGAAAACAATGGTGTAGTGCAGGTATGCCTGCTTAGCGATTATGTGAAGAAAATGCCGCCTAATCCTGAAAGAGACTCCGCGATGAAGTTACTCAGAAAGAAATTTAAAGGTTTTAATGATTTAACAGAAGAAGAGCAAGCGGCCGCTCGACGTCAATGGCAGGAGATAAATCAGAAATTCCCGGCGCCAATGGCACATCTGACTGATTTAGCAGACCACATTGATCATATTGCAGAAGTGGCTGGCATTGACCATGTGGGCATCGGTACCGACTTTGACGGAGGCGGCGCACTCAACGGTGTTTATGACGCTTCGGAGCTCAAAAACATTACAGTAGAACTTATCCGGAGAGGTTATTCTTATGAAGATATCCGGAAAATTTGGAGTGGAAACTTTTTCAGAGTATTCTCAGATGTCATAAAACATGCTGAAAAACTGAATGAAGCATCCTGAAATGATACAGGTTGATTTACTGAATATTAATCACACAGATTTAAACACTTTATTACGTGCTTTTGAGCCTTTGCTCCCGGTTACGGTCATAAAAGCAACCGTGCAATACAAAAACACATCAGACCAACTGCGGCATCTGGCCGGTGAAATCCTGAGCCGGACTGCTATTAAACGTCATACCGGAACCTGGCCAGGAGATCCTTTTCTGAGTTCAGAACATGGCAAACCTTACATGCAGCATCACCCGGTTTATTTTAACGTATCTCATTCCGGTGATTATGTGGCTCTAGCCATATCAGAAAACAATGTTGGCGTTGACATCGAAAAGTTACGCCACAATAAAATGCGTGTGGCCCGGCGCTTTTTTTCAGAAAAAGAAATTAAACGCCTTCAGGTTTCTGATAATCCTGACCGGGATTTTACAAGGTTATGGAGCCTGAAGGAAGCTTACCTGAAATACAACGGTAGTGGATTAACGGAATCCTTAAATACATTTACCGTAATGGAAAGCGAACAACCCCATGTTTTTGAGGTCTTTGATTCTGCCGGCAAGCGAAAAAGTATCAGGTTATATCATAAAATGATTGATAATAGCTATTTTTTATCAGTTTGTTATCATGAAAACCACTATGTAGATAGAATCCAGGAAATTTCAGTACACGAACTTTTAAAAACTGCATTGGATTATGAAACGTAAAAAAGTGGCTTTAGTGCTTTCGAGCGGTGGAGCCAGAGGAATGGCTCATATAGGTGTAATTGAAGAATTATTAGACCGCGGATACGAGATCACTTCTATTTCGGGGAGTTCAATTGGCTCAGTAGTTGGAGGCGCTTATGCCTCAGGCGGACTTGAAGCCTATAAAAAATGGATTAGCAGTTTTGAACGCATTGACATCATCAAACTTATGGATTTCATGGTTAGCACACGCGGGTTTATCCGGGGCGAAAAAGTACTCAATGCCATGAAAGGAATTTTTCCCGACCGTAACATCGAAGATCTCAAAATTCCACTTACAATCATCGGAACGGATATTACAAACCACCGTGAAGTGGTTTTTGAAATGGGAAGCCTTTACGAGGCCATCAGAGCTTCTATTTCCATTCCCACAGTAATAGCTCCCTATCCTAAAGATGACATTGAACTTGTAGACGGCGGGATTATCAATCCTTTTCCGGTAGACCGCGTTAAACGACATGAAGACGATATAATTGTTGGTGTAAACCTCAACCATCCAGGGCCTTATGAAAACCCAGCCAAATCCGCAAAGTTAAAAGAGGAGGAAAACCATAAATACAATAAAATCAGAGACTTCATTAACGAGAAATGGCCAGGGTTTTTCAACCAAAAAGAGGACAAAAAACCCAAACAACTTGGATTCTTTGATTTGATAACCAACAGCTTGTGGGTTTTACAAGAAAAAGTAACAGAATTATACATCAAACAACACAAGCCGGAGATTGTGGTTAATATCTCGCGCTATTCCAGCGATACGTTTGGTTTTTACAGAGCCCAGGAACTTATTGATTATGGCAGACAGCAAGCTAAGCTGGCCTTAAACCGCTATGAACTGGATGTTATAGAATCCTGACATGTTTACAAATCCAATAATTGTTTTAGAATAAGTATTGTTTCCGGGAAAAACAGTTTTCAGAATTATGGTTTTGATGATTTGAATTATGAGTTCAGTTTATTAATTTCGTAAGCTTATAGACCAGACTCAATTATATAATGCAATTCATTTTTAAGAAGGCCTAAAGGCTATTCTCCCATCAGGTTTTGCAAAAACTCACGGGCCCGGAATAGTTTGGCCTTAACAGTTCCTATGGGGATTTGCAGTATTTCTGCAATCTCTTCGTAGGAATATTCCTTAAAATAACGAAGATGCACAAGCTGTTGATAGTGAGGTTTTAGCTTTTCTATCACCACTTGTATTTTTTGCAAACGTTCCTTTTTCATGATGTGATCTTCCGGACTTGGATTATCAGCAGCTATAGAATGCTCAAAATATTCAAGGTTTCCTTCGGCATAATCATCAGTGAAAACGGCTGAACGCTGCTTTTTGCGGAGATAATCGATACAATTGTTGGAAGCGATACGGAACAGCCACGTACTGAACGCATACTGTGAAGAATAATACGGCAGGTTTTTAAAGGCTTTACCAAAAGCTTCAATGGTTAAATCTTCAGCATCAGCCGGACTGTTGGTCATTTTTAAAATCATGAAATAAACCGGTTCCCGGTACCGGTTCATCAAATCCGCATAAGCATGCTGATCATTTTGCTCAACAGCCTTTATCACCAAATGGTAATCCTTCTTTGCATTTTCAGTAAGGTTCGGATTTACTTCCATTGATTCTTTTTACTTATTATGCTCGTTAACATCCAAAAAGGCTCAAAAATTACAAAAAATAATTCAAGTAGAGGCGCCCACCACCCTATATTCTTTTCATCAAGTCTCTGTGCCGCTTTTTGAGTTATCAAAACCTGCATGATTATCATGATGCCAAAAGCTCCCAAAACAATATAATGCAGCGGATTTACAGGCGGGAAAATCATCAGCAAAACAAAAAACAAATAAAATGCACTTCTGGTAACTTTATCCACTCCCAACCAGATTTTATCTGACTTTTTATAGTGCTTACCGGTACTAAGATGCCTGGCTTTTTGTCTGAACCAGGCCGCAAAGGTTGTTTTGGGTTGCGATATTGTATGGCTTTCTTTATGAAAAGCCAGGGCGGTATTTGCTTTACAAGCTGCTTTGTTTACAAACAAATCATCATCGCCTGAAGGAACATTGTAATGCGAAACAAATCCACCAACTCTGAAAAAGAGCTTTTTTTTGTATGATAAATTACGGCCCGTACCCATATACGGCTTTCCGGCCATGGCATATGAAAAATACTGTAAAGCGGTTTTCAACGTCTCATACCGAATCAGCGTATTAAGCAATCCCTTACGCTTTTCATAGGCGCCATAACCCAAAACCATTTCAATTCCGGCATTAGCATCATACTGTTTCATTATCTCGCTTATCCATTTGTTACTTTTCGGATAGCAATCCGCATCAGTCAGCAGCAAATGACCATATTTGGCCGATTTTATTCCCAGTGAAAGGGGGAACTTTTTCCCCTTAAAAAAATTCAGATGTTGCGATAAGGTAAATACCCTTAAATGCGAATACTCTTCCTGCAACGTCTTCAGCTCTTTGCCTGTACCATCTGACGAAAAATCATCAACCACCAAAACCTCGAAATCAGGATAATCCTGCTCCAGGATTTTGGGCAGAAACTTCCGGAGATTCTGTGCCTCATTACGGGCGCAGATTACCACAGAAACCGGGTTGAGGTTTTTATTTTCAACACCTTTTGGCTTTGCAAATACCAACCGGCTAAATACGTAACCATAATAAAACATCTGCACTAACCACATCAATGCAAAAAGACCAAAAATCAACGTTACGATGAGAGGCTCCATATTTTCCAAATCTGTGACAAAATTATCCAAAGAAAATGAATAAACCGTATCTTTGACCACTTTTTAAGTATATGAAGTTTCAACACGTTAAAACAGACGCACATTCAAAAGCCCGTGCGGGCATTATCACAACCGACAAGGGTACGATAGAAACCCCCATTTTTATGCCAGTGGGAACAACCGGCACGGTAAAAGCCATCCACAACCGCGATGTGAGTGAGGACGCCCTGGCGCAGATTATTCTGGGCAACACCTATCATCTTTTTTTGCGTCCCGGACTGGAAATACTGAACCAGGCAGGCGGCCTTCACCGGTTCATGGGGTGGGACCACCCAATATTAACAGACAGCGGCGGATACCAGGTCTATTCTTTGTCGCAGCGCCGCAAGATGTCTGAGCAGGGCGTCAGGTTTCAATCGCACATCGATGGTTCTTATCATCAGTTTACACCTGAAAACGTGATTGATACACAACGTATCATCGGAGCAGATATCATGATGGCCTTTGATGAGTGCACACCGTATCCTTGTGATTATGAATACGCCAAAAATTCTATGGATTTAACCCACAGATGGCTTGACCGCTGTATAGACCACTTCCAAAGCACAGACCCACTCTACAGCCACAATCAAACCCTCTACCCTATTGTTCAGGGCAGCGTCTATCATGATTTGCGCAAAGCATCAGCAGAATACATCGCCCAAAAAGATGCTGATGGAAATGCTATTGGCGGGCTTGCTGTTGGTGAACCTCATGATATGATGTATGAAATCAGTGAGCTGGTTTGTGATATACTTCCGGAAGACAAACCACGTTATCTGATGGGGGTGGGTACTCCGGAGAATATCCTTGAGAGCATTGCAACAGGCATTGACCAATTTGACTGCGTAATGCCCACGCGCAACGGGCGCAATGGAATGCTATTCACATCCGAAGGAATTATAAATATCAAAAATAAAAAGTGGGAAAAAGATTTTACGCCGGTTGATCCCACTGGCACTTCTTTTGTAGATCAGCAATATACGAGGGCCTATTTAAGGCATTTATTTGTAGCAAAAGAATATCTGGGTGGTATGATAAGCAGCTTGCACAATATTGCGTTTTACCTTTGGCTGGTAAAGGAAGCCCGAAAACAAATTTTGGCAGATAACTTTGCATCGTGGAAAAATAAAATGATACCCAAACTTAAAAAAAGGCTGTAACCGGAATCCGGAATGAAAAAGATAGACATATACATTATAAAGAAGTTTCTCGGAACGTTTGTTTATGCCATTACGATGCTGGCCGTAATCATTATTGTTTTTGATATTTCTGAAAAAATCGATGAATTTGTTGAAAACAATGCCCCTTTAGATGAGATCATTTTTAACTATTACCTCAATTTTCTGCCATACTTTATTAATCTTTTCAGCGCCCTTTTTACTTTCATAACGGTTATCTTTTTCACCTCCAAAATGGCATTCAACACTGAAATCATCGCCATACTCAGCAGCGGAATCAGCTTTAGAAGGATGCTCCGCCCATTTTTGATTTCATCCTCCGCTATCGGTCTTTTTTCTTTTATTTTAGGCAATTTTGTTATCCCGGAAACCAATGAAATTATGATGGATTTTCAGTGGACCTATCTGAAAACAAGCGGTAAGGAAGTAGACAACAGAAACATCCACATGCAAATTGCACCCGGAACACACGCTTATGTTGAGACTTACAACTCCACCCGGGAATTGGGAAGGCGTTTTACATTAGAAAAATTTGAGGATGGCGAGCTGGTTTCCAAACTCAAGGCAGATTATGCACAATGGGATTCCACATCAGGATCGTGGACGCTTAACAATTGGACAAAACGCACGATTGACGGGAAAAATGAAGTCATCACCAAAGGTACAAAAACCGATACTACCATTGCGCTCACCCCGGAAGACTTTGTCATAAAACTGGATGATTTAAAAACCATGAACTGGCAGGAGCTCAGAAACTTTATTGAAAAGGAAAAACTTAAAGGCTCCAGTAATGTATTGGAATATGAAATTGAAAAACACGGTCGCATTGCCTTTCCGTTTGCCAACATTATCCTAACATTCATAGGTGTGGCCATATCAAGCAGAAAGGTACGCGGAGGAATAGGAGTTCACCTGGGTATTGGGCTAACACTCACCTTCTCTTATATTTTGTTTATGCAAATCAGCACGGTATTCAGCGCTAACGGCAATCTGGATCCTATGATTGCCGTATGGATACCTAACATTATTTATGGTTTTATCAGCTTTGTGCTGATTAAGAATGCTCCCAAATAAAATTGCTTAACGTACCGTTAATCCAGCACTTGCTTATATACACGATATTCCATTTTGATATCATCCATATTCCTTTCCTGGCTAAAAATGCCGTATACGGCCGATCCGCTGCCACTTAGCGAAGCATACAAAGCTCCCTGCTCATATAATTGTGATTTAATCTGATGTATCTCCTCAGGTATGATAGGGAGTTGTTCAAAATCATTGATCAGCTTGCCTTTCCATAATTCCGGCGACTTCTCAATTATTGATGAGGGATGATGCAGCGGCTCTTTGGGCTTTACTTGTCTGTATGCCTCTTCCGTACTTATTGATAAGCGCGGTAAAACTACAATAATAAAATAACCTTTTAATGAAACCTGCATTGGTTGCAACACCTCTCCACGCCCTGTAGCCAATGAAGGTTGATGATTAATGAAAAACGGACAATCCGAACCCAGTTCGGCTGCTATTGCCTCCAATTCCCTTGCTTCAAGATTCAGATCAAATAATTTGTTCATCAACAACAGCATGGCTGCAGCATCAGCAGATCCTCCGCCCAAACCCGTTCCCGGAGGTACAATTTTATGCAAATGGATCTTTACACAACCGGTATTATATTGCGAACGTATCCGATCATATGCTTTAACAACCAGATTTTCGTGTTGATTCCCGGATATTGGAATACCTGAAGTTTGAAAACCAAAAGTATCAGAAGGCACCACTTCAAGCACATCAGAATAGCGAAGAGGATAAAAAACCGTCTCCAGTTCGTGAAACCCATCCCTGCGTTTTCGTTTTACAGAAAGTCCGAGGTTTATCTTGGTTCCGGAAAATGCAATCATATTTTCATCTGTTTATATTTTCATTGTTCATTACTTTTTCATCTGTTTATATTTTCATTGTTCATTACTTTTTTCACTGCGAAAACGCTAA
>CAYXJS010000002.1:0-60259 GCA_964465045.1 uncultured Bacteroidales bacterium
CTGATAAAGGATCACAAAGATGATGAGCAAAGCCAGGATGCTTGTAATCATAATTATTTGTTGTGTTTCACTTGCCGTTTTAAACTGGCCGTCATATTCTATGTGGTTCCCTTCCGGCAAGCTAATCTGCTTGTCGATTTTGTTTTGAATATCTTTTACAACGCTGCCGGCATCACGCCCGGCTACGTTTACAGAAATCATCAGCATGCGCTTTACATTTTCGCGGCTGATGGTATTGGGTCCGCCCGATGAGATTATTTCTGCGACTTCTTTGAGTGGAAAGTGGTTTCCTTTATTATCACTTATAGGAATATTGCCAATAGCATCAATGTCGGTGCGGAAATCATCCTTGAGCCGCAGCACCAAATCAAAAGACTTTTCATCTTCAAAAACATCACCCACTTTCATTCCGTTGAGTCCCATTTCGATAAAACGGTTAAAGCGGCTTAGCGAAATGCCACGTTTGGCAAGCATTTCATGGCGCGGACGGATTTTAAGCTGAGGAACTTCAATCTGTTGTTCGGTATTGATATCTGCAACACCCTCAACATCTGAAATCTGATTCTCTACATTTTTAGCCGCAGTATACATTTCGCTCAGGTTGGCACCGAATAATTTGATAGCTATCGTAGCCTGTGAACCTGAAAGCATATGGTTGATGCGGTGTGTTATGGGCTGCCCCACTTCAATATTAGCGCCGGGGATATGATGCAGTTGCTCCCTGAGATCAGCCAAAAATGCTTCTCTGCTTCTGTCTTGCAGTGTGTAGGGTGCGTCCAGCTCAGAAACATTCACGCCGAATGTATGCTCTGCCAGTTCTGCCCTGCCTGTGCGTCTCGTTACAGTAGAGATTTCGGGTATCCCGAGCATGATATTCTCAGCTTGCCGGCCCAGTTTTTCCGATTCCTTCAGGCTGGTTCCCGGGATTGTGGATACATTTACGGTCAAAGCACCTTCGCGCAGTGGCGGCAGGAAATCATTTCCAAAAGAGCTCAAAAGAACCCCGGCGCCGGTAAGCAACACAACAGCGACAAGTATAACGAACCTCTTGGATTGCAATGCGCTGTGAAGTCCGGAGCGGTAAATCCGCTTCAGGTTTCGTTCCACCCAGCTTCCTGAAGGATTTACAGCCAGGCTCTTTTTGTTAGTCAGCAGCAACGAACATAATACCGGCGTAACCGTCATAGCAATAATCAGCGATGCTGCCAGCGCCACAATGTATGCAATGCCCAGCGGCTGCAACATTCTTCCTTCCATCCCGCTAAGGAAAAACAAAGGCAAAAACGCTACGATGATAATCAGCGTGGCATTGAGTATTGACGAGCGTATTTCGATGGACGCGTCATAAACGACTTTCAAATAATTTACATTTTTATCGCGACTCCTTTCGCGCAAGCGTTTATATACATTTTCCACATCAATAATGGCATCATCAACCAAAGATCCAATGGCGATCGTCATCCCGCCAAGCGTCATGGTATTGATGGTAATATCCAGCAGGTAAAGTGTAATGACACCCGTAAATAGTGACAGAGGCAGGGCGATAACCGAAATGATGGTTGTTCTGACATTCATCAGGAAGAGAAAAAGGATAATAACCACAAGCGCGGCTCCTTCTATGAGAGCGGTTTTTACGTTGTTTACTGAGCGGGAAATAAACTCTGCCTGGTCAAAAACCTGTGTATGAAACCGGATGTCGCTGTTAGCGCTATTTTCAATATTATCAAGGGTTTCGTGAATTTTCTCAGAGAGTTTGATGGTATTGATGCCGGGCTGCTTAGTAATAGTCATCACCACACCACTTTCGCCATCAATGCTCCCGGCTCCGATGCGGGGTGCGCCATGCACGGTAACGCTGGCCACATCCTGCACTTTAACAGGTTGGCTGTCCTGCATTTTGATTAAGGTTTGCCCGATTTGCAGTGTATCATGTGTTCTGGATAACCCTCTGACAACGTACCGGTTTCCATGCTGCGAGAAAAACCCTCCGGGAACGTTCCGGTTGGCGCTTTGGCAGGCGGCAGCAAGCTCATCGGCTGAAACATTGAAGTGCTTCATTTTAAGCGGATTGGCCAGAATCTGATATTCCTTGTAATCGCCTCCAATGAGTACAATTTGAGCTACACCACCTACCGCCAGCAGCCGCGGACGTACATTCCATTCCATATTCGTTCTCAGCTCCATAGGCGACAGCGAGTCTGACGTAGCTCCCATAACAATGATTTCGCCCATCAGCGAAGATTGTGGCGCTATGACCGGATTGCCGGCGCTTTCCGGTAGACGGGAAGAAGCCTGAACGATGCGTTCCCCGATCGTTTGGCGGGCATCATAAATATCAGTACCCCAGTCAAATTCAGCCCAGATAATGCTGAAACCCATCGATGATTTGGAGCGAACCCTGCGGATATTATTGGCTCCGTTGATAGTAGATTCTATGGGGTAGGTTACTGTTTTTTCCACTTCCTCAGGCGCCATACCATGAGCTTCAGTCATCACTACAACCGTAGGCGCATTGAGGTCCGGAAAAACATCGATATCCATCTGCCGGCTTGCGTAAATGCCGCCAAAGATTAGCAATACGGCGGCAATAAGCACGACAAGGCGATTGTTCAGCGAGTATTGTACAATTCTGTTTAGCATGATATCTTTGTTTTAATGGTCGTGATTGTGTGAAGGTAAATTCCCCGACATAGAGGACAGCTTTAGGTTATATGCGCCCTCGGTTACCAGTATATCGCCGGACTGCAAGCCTTGTATTATCACCATCTGGTCACGGTTTTCCTGCCCGGTAACCACATCTCTTTTTTCAAAACTTTCGCCACCGGTCATCACATATACATAATAGTTGCCTTCGGCTTCCATTAAAGCTGTTTTGGGGATGACGATTTGTTCTGTTTTGGTGGGTAGCGAAAAATAGATTTCTGCATAGGCACCGGGTAAAACGCCGGAGATATCCTCTAAAGGCACAGAGGCTGAAGCATAACCCGAATTAAGGGATTTTGAAAGAATCATCTTGTCGGGATCGGTTTGAATTTTTTCTGATCGGAAACCCTGCCCGGGAATATGAAACTGAAAGCTTGAGACATCTTTCATTTCAGGATAATAGTGTTGTGGGATGTCTGCTTTTATAACGTAATCTTCCTCCGGAATAACAGTGCATAGTAAAGCACCTGTACTTATATGCTCGCCGTTCTCTATATTGATATTCCCGATATATCCGGCTGCTGGAGCGGTGATGTTAACACCGTGTGGTGAATTCCCTGAGGCCAGTGCTTCATAGTTTTCCGATGCTAATTCCTTCGCTAATTTTGCATCCAGCAATTCATTTTCAGATATGATATCTTCTTTATATAGATAATCCGCTCTCTTGTATTCTTCTTTTGCATGCTCAAGGTTTTTCCGGGCTTTCCGAAGTGCCGTACTGTGGTTTTCAGGTGTGTTTTCTGATGGAATCACAGTAAAGAGTATTTCTCCCTTATTGACTTGCTTTCCTTCCATTAAGTCCGGAATCCTGAAATTTGCCTTGCCGCGGATGTTGGCTGTAACTTTATTTACGGAACCGGGAGCTAATGCTATTTTTCCGGAAGTTTTTAATGTTGCGCTAAAAGGTTCCAAATCAAGGACTTTTGCACCCATCCCGGATTCCCAGGCTGCTTCTTTAGTAAATACAATATCATCATTGTGCTGATGAAGTTCATTTGATGCAGTATTCTTTCTTTTTTTGATTTCATAAAGCTGTCCGTTAATCCGGAATCGCATCCCATGCAAATGGGTTTTATCGTAATCTGCTTTTATCCGGGCAGAATAAATGCCTGATCTTACAGGCTCCATGGTCGTTTTTGTATTTCTGGAAGAACCTTCAATAAACCATTCCGGTGAATCAACCACAACAGGTGTGTAGTTTTGTAAATCTGTCAGATGAGCTGTAATTACATATTCTTCACTGTGATAATGCACTTCTGCGAAAAGCTCATAACCGTTTTGAAACTGAAGAATGTTTTGTTCTTTGTGCCGGTTATCCTGAGATTCTGATTCATGGATGGCTGTTTCTTTTTTTGCCGGGGTGCAGCCCCATAGCATAACAAATGCCAGCAGGCTTGTGACTATACCAAATTTCATAAACATCAATGTTGTAATGTTAAAATTATATTAATTAAACAAGGTCATTACCAGACCTTTACAGGGAATGATTGTTATGAAATGATGGGAGGAGCTCTCATTGGGCAATGGAGCTGATAAAGCAGGGGAACAACTTTTCTTGTATATGGAATTATAATCTGTTTCAGCTCTGTAAGCGAAACCTCTGAAATTGGATTCTGAGCTGAAAGGAACATAGGTTTTTTTCCGGCCTTATCAAATACCTGGCTGAAATTACAGGATAAATCATGGGCATGGTCTTCAGAAATGTCGATTACTTCCTTTTCATTTTCATGATGATGCTCATGCGTGCTAACGCAATACTCATGATGGTGATGAGGGATATAATCGTGACCTGAGAGCAAGCCCCAGGCAGACACCATTATCAAAAACCCTATAAATCCATTGAATTTCATTGTGCCAAAAATAGAAAAAATTAATAGTGATGTGTAAATTTTGTATTCTAAATAAGCTATCGAATGGCATAAGAGGTACAGATAATTTCTTATTTTCGCTTCGCGAAAAAAATCTTCAATTCATGACACAAAAACCTACACTTTTGATTTTAGCTGCCGGAATGGGCAGCCGTTATGGCGGACTTAAACAACTTGATGCTGTCGGCCCTTCCGGAGAAGCTATTATTGATTATTCGATCTACGACGCGATTCGGGCCGGCTTCGGGAAGGTGGTTTTTTTAATCCGGAAAGATTTGGAAGCGGCCTTTAAAGAGCGTTTCAGCAAACTGGTGGAAGGCAAAATTGACTATGACTTTGCCTATCAGGAATTGGATATGCTGCCGGAAGGCTACAAAGTTCCGGCTGACCGCAGGAAACCCTGGGGCACAGGACATGCAGTGTGGTGCGCCCGCAATCATATTGACGGACCTTTTGCCGTGATTAATGCCGATGACTTTTATGGCAGTGATGCCTATAAAACCCTTGCCAAAGCAATGGCAGAAAATACCCGCGATCATTACATGGTAGCTTATTATCTGAAAAATACCTTATCACGACATGGTCATGTTTCGCGCGGGGTTTGCTCACTGGATGAGAACCACAATCTGAAAGATGTAGTGGAACATACTCAGATTTACCGCAAAGGCGATGATATTGTTTATGAACAAGACGGAGAAACAAGAACGCTGAACCCTGAATTGCCGGTAAGCATGAACTTCTGGGGATTTATGCCGAGCTATTTCGATTGGTTGGATAAGTATTTTACAGCATTTTTAGATAAGCATATCGATGAGCCCAGGAGCGAATACTTTATTCCTACAGTGGTGAATCATCTGATTAATAGTGGAGAAGAACGTGTAAAAGTACTTACTTCTGATGCGCAGTGGTTTGGGGTAACATACCGCGAAGATAAAGAAGCAGTAATGCAGCGTGTTAAGGAGCTGGTAAATCAAGGGGTTTATCCTGCCAATTTGTATACATGATGTAAAAAGTCTTTATGTTTCTGGATTATTGAGTTGAAAATCAATAATTATATGATGAAAACTTACAAAAAAAGCCTGTGATCCACATGTTTTTGTAATTTTGAGAGCACAGAGAGGAATATCATGAAACATTTTTTGCTTTTAGGGATAATATGGCTTTTTATTCTGTTTTCGGCTACTGCCCAGCTTGATGAACATGAAAGTCATGCCAATACCCGCATGCAAACGGAAGAATCAGTGGGGTATCAGGTTTATTTAGACAGCGCAAAGCTTGCTGAATCATTTGAAGCCAAAAAGGGATATTTGGAAAAAGCCTTATCAAGCGCCAAAAGAGAGGGCGCCATATTAGGTCAAATCGAAAGCCATTTTCAAAGCGGGAACCTTTACCATGAAGCAGGTTCTACACGAATAGCCCTTGAAGAATATTTAAAGGTAACTGATTTTTTCGAGAAACATCCAAACATTGTCGGATACAGGCAAAAGGCGGAGATGTATCATCAAATAGCATTAAATTATAGCTATTTGAGTATGCATAGTGATGCGCTGCACTACTTTTTAAGAAGTGAAAAGCTGGCCCGCAAACATGAACTGGATAGTTTACTGAGTGATGTTCTGCGTCAAATCGGGAATGTTTACCATTATCTGGAAGACCTCAATCAAAGCACGAATTATTATTACCAATCACTTGAAATTGCACAGGATCATGGTTATCGTGAATTGGAAACCAGCGCTTTGAATAATATTGCCAGCAATTTAGCCGATATAGGACAAACAGAGGACAGCGAGAAAATGTATAAGCGAAGCCTGGAAATTGCTCAGGATATAGGCTATGCAGAGATGGTTGCTGTGGTTTCGAATAACATGGGAGTGCATTATGCCGATCAGGATCAACTTGATAAAGCATTGGATTATTTCCGCATCGCGTTTTCATATGCCAGTAAAAACAATGATCTTTTGGCAAGGGCGATTTATAATAACAACATCGCAGACATTCATATCCGGGAAGAAAATTTTAAAAAAGGAAGGAAAGCACTTAACAGCTCTTTGAGAGATAATGAGCGAATCGGTAATAAAGAAGGTCTGGCATCGAATTATCATAATTACGTTTATTATTATATGCAACAGGAAGATTATGACAGCGCCTGGATCTACATAGAAAAACACGAGAAATTGATGGAGGAAATGGGGAGTAGTTCCATGAAAGAAATTCATTTGGATTTACTTCAGAATTATTACGCCAGCACGGGTGAATATGAAAAAGCATATGACCACCTGTATGAATTTTACTTATTGAATGATAGCTTAACCGAAGCCAGGACCGGAGAACAAATTTCCGGGTTGTATAACGTATATGAAGAGCAAAAAGAACAGAAGGAATTGGCTGAACTTAAGGAGCAAAAAACCCAGTTGCGACATTATTTATATCTTACTTTTTTGTTGTCGGGATTATTCATCATTGCCGTTGTTTACGCGTTTATAGTGCAAAGAAAAGCTGCAAAGCGCGTTAAGAAACAGAATGATCGGTATATTCAGAATCAAAAGCAGTTAGCCGCAAAGAACCATGAGCTGATTGAGTCACAAAAAAAGATCGAAGCGATTAATCGCGACCGGAATCAGCTTTTCTCAATCATTTCGCATGATTTAAGAAGCCCGTTTAATTCCCTTTTAGGTTTTTCAGATATGCTGTCTGAAGAGGTAAGGGAAGGTACGGATTATGAATCAATTAAAATGATGACCGAAAATATCCATACTTCCTCTATGCAGCTTTTTGAGCTTATACAGAATATGCTGGAATGGGCTAATAAGGAACGGGGAAATATCGAATTCAAACCCGAACAAGTCATTCTGTATAAAATTACCGCAGAAAACATATCCTTAGCAGCAAATTCAGCTCATCACAAAGAGGTGAAAATTCATAATAATATTGATAAACATCTGATGATTGAAGCAGATGTGAATATGCTGAACACGATTTTCAGAAACCTTATTTTCAATGCGATAAAGTTCACCCCGAAAAACGGGGATGTTATACTATATGCAGAGGAAAAGACCGATGAAATCGTGGTGCATATAGAGGATACAGGTGTAGGTATGACTGAAAAAGATAAACAAATGATATTGCAGGGCGAGGATACCTTTTCACGTAAAGGCACGCAAAATGAAAAAGGAGCAGGCTTAGGGCTGGTACTCATAAAAGACTTCATTAAGCGCCATAACGGAAAACTGGATATCACTACAGAAGTAAACAAAGGCACCACATTCCATGTATCTTTTCCTAAAAATCATTAACTTTTGGGTAAATTTGCTGTGGATTTATTATGGTATAGTTTTTGAAAACATTCAGTACCTAAGTGGCGTTTGCATAAAGAGTACCAATAACAAAAGAGAATTGAAGATATGCGGGTTTTTGCTTTATTGATATCAATAGCTGGTTTTTTGCTGGTTTCTTTAGGAAGCCATGCTCAGTATTTCGGACAAAATAAAGTTAATTATGAGCAGTTTCCCTTCAAGAAAAAGCAAACAGATCATTTTGTAATTTATAATTACCTTAAAAACGATACTATAGTGCAGCGCATCAGCAATCAGGCTGAAAAATGGTACCTGAGGCATAATGCAATATTTGGCGATACCATTTCAAGTAACCCGCTGATTTTTTACAATGACAAAGCTGACTTCAAGCAAACCAACGTGATTTCAGGAAACATCAGTGTAGGTACCGGTGGGGTTACTGAAGGGTTTAAGCGGCGCGTTATTATGCCTATGATGAATTCGAATAAAGAAACCGATCACGTTTTGGGTCACGAGTTGGTTCATGTTTTTCAGTATTATATGTTTCAGTCAGACGACAGCTTATCATATCAAAATCTGCAAAATGTTCCTCTCTGGATGATAGAAGGATTGGCTGAATATTTGTCTATTGGCACAAAAGACAATCACACGGCTATGTGGATGCGCGATGCGGTGATGCATGATAATGTTCCTACAATTAAAGACATGACCCGCAAGCCTCATAAATATTTTCCTTATCGTTACGGGCATGCCTTTTGGGCCTTTGCTACCGGAAAATGGGGGGATGCCATCATACGACCATTTTTATACAACACAGCACGGTTTGGTATGGAGCGGGCTTCAAAGAATTTATTCGATATGGAACTCGACAGCTTATCAACCGTATGGCAGGAATCGGTTAAAGAAACGTATGATCCATATACTAAAGACACCATTATTTCTCCCGGAGAACAGGTTTTTAAAGAAAAGAATTTCGGCACGCTGAATCTGGCGCCGGTGATTAGTCCTGATGGGAAATATGTTACTTTTTTATCCAATAAAAATGTAATAACCATTGACATTCTAATGGCTGAAGTAGAAACGGGAGAAGTGGTTAAAAAGCTTACCGGCCCGCTTTCGCAATCGCATATTGATGATTTTAATTATATTGAATCGGCAGGAAGCTGGTCGCCCGACGGAAAAAAATATGCGGTTACCTCTTTTGCCAAAGGAAGAAACAATTTGCTGATTATTTCTTTAGATAAACGCAGCAAAGTAGAACGTACAATCGCAATTGACGGAGTTCAGTCGTTCGATAACCCGGAATGGAGTCCGGATGGGCGGTATATTGCTTTTTCAGGATTGGTAGATGGCGCTTCAGATTTATATTTATATGATCTTAAAGCCGATTCAACGATCCAGCTAACTGATGATCAATATTCGGATTTGATGCCGGCATGGTCTTCTGACGGTGAAAAGCTGATTTTTATTTCAGACCGTGGGCCCGGAACAGATTTCGACCGCCAGGTTTTTAGTCCTTACAGGCTGACAGAGTTTACTTTGGAATCGAATGAAATGCATGTTTATAACGATATTTTTCCTCAGGCGAGCGTATTTAGTCCGTATTTTGCGGATAATGACAGCAGCATTTATTTTGTAGCGCATGCCGATGGTTACCGGAATTTATACAAGTACCGCATACAGGAGGATTCGCTTTTTCGCTTAACAGACATACCAACAGGAGTTTCCGGAATTACAGAGCTGGCTCCTTCTTTCAGCATCAGCAACAAAAGCGAAAAGATTGCTTACACTTTGTATCGCGACAACGGATATCATATTCAGATGGCAGATTTTGATGATTTTGAAGAAGAACCGGTCAGTAAAACCATGCGCAATTCCGCACCTGAAGTGTTGCCTCCCAAAGACCGGATTGTTAATATCGTACAGCATAACCTGAAAAAGCATCCGCAGACTGTTGATACCAGCATAACGCAGATTCCCTACGAACCCAAATTTGAACTGGAATATATTGGGAGTAGTGGTATAGGTGTAGCAACAGGATATTATGACACATATGCCTCAGGTGGCGTCAATGCTATTTTTGGGGATATATTGAAACGTCATCAACTCTACACAATGGTAATGATGCAGGGCGAAATATATGACATCGGTGGCGGAGCGACTTATATCAACCGTGAATCGCGTTTTAACTGGGGTGGTTCATTTTATCATATTCCCTACCGTTATTCTTATTACAGGCTTAACAACTCTTTATACGACAATGATCCGACAGATTCGTTGACGATTGTAAATCAACGGATTTTCCAGGATCGCCTTTCAGTTTTCGGGCAATATCCGTTTTCGAAAAAAATGCGCCTGGAAGCCGGCGGTTATCTTACCCGTTATGGATACAGGGTTGATTTGGTGAAAAATTATTATCAGAATGGGTTTTTTGCCGGACGAAAAGAGGAGCGGGGAGAGGCTCCGGACCCGATGTGGATACAAAAGGTCTATACGGCCTTTGTTGGCGATGATGTGGATTTTGGTGTAACCTCGCCTCTGGATGGGTATCGCTTTCGCTTTCAGATTGACCAGTCGTTCACAGATATTCAGCAGTTTACAACATTGGCTGATATGAGGCGGT
The DNA here is from genome assembly GCA_964465045.1 of uncultured Bacteroidales bacterium. Lineage (GTDB taxonomy): Bacteria > Bacteroidota > Bacteroidia > Bacteroidales > JAIPAH01 > JAIPAH01. The sequence goes on from CAYXJS010000002.1 coordinate 10,488, forward strand.
ATCATTTTGCCAAACCGTTAAGCTTTGGGGTAAGGCTGTTCCACTATGCACGTTATGGAGAGGACTCTGAGAATTTATATCCGCTTTACCTGGGTGATAATTATTTTATTCGCGGATACTCATATGGTTCATTTGATGATAATTATTCCGTCTCCGGCAATAGTTTTAACCCAAACAGCATTGCCGGTTCAAAAATGGCGCTTTTCAATGCTGAAGTCAGGTTGCCTTTTACAGGCCCGGAGCGGCTGTCGGTCATCAAATCGGGTTATCTTTATTCTGATTTGGTTTTGTTTGCTGATGGCGGTTTTGCTACAGAGAATTACGACAACATCAACTGGTCATGGGATCCGGCATTTTCAACCGAGAATGATCCTAATGTAAGCAATGTAGTTTTCAGCGCGGGGTTGGCATGGCGTATAAACCTGTTTGGATATGCCGTGCTGGAACCATACGTTGCCAAACCTTTCCAGCGTACTGACAAGGATTGGGTTTTTGGCTTGTTTATCAAGGGAATGGACTGGTAATGCGATTGCGGCAAACCGATCAGTTAATATGAGTCGTTAAAAAAATGGTTTATTGATGCTTGTTTTCTTTTTGCATTTTTTGCTATGTTCCAAAAATTTACTGCATGAAGGGGAATTTTCCAGAGCTGATTCCTGCATATTTTTCTGTACGCCAAATCGTGCGTGAATTCTGCTATTCCCCCAAAGGAAGGGTGTCACATGCTTCATCATCACCTTTAAACAAACCTAAATATTGCGTAAGCTTGTTTTTATTGCCCAGGAAAAAGAAAATGTCGTTCTCCTGAATCAGCGTATCTTCTGCGGGATGCCTCAATACTTGTCCTTTTCGGCTAATAGCGAGTAAATTAAGCATTTCGTCCTCAAAAAAAGGCTGACTGTCAATTCTTTGACCAATCATCGGTGCACCTTTGCAAACATGCACAGAGTGTATTTCCACCTCGGGAGCCTGCACTTTCAGTAATTCAATCTGTTTTTCAGGCAAAGACAAACTCCGGAACATCTCATACCCATCTTCCCTTACCCTGGCTACCATTTTTTCTATTTCTGTATACGGAATCAGATACTTAGCCAAAACCCTGGAGAATATTTCTATAGAAGTTTCAAACTCCTCAGGGATCACTTCATCAGCGCCCAAATCGTAAAGCGCTTTCATTTCTGTGATATAGCGGGTACGTATGATAATATGAAGGTTTGGGTTCATCTTTCTGGCAACATCGGTAATGCGCTTTACATCTCCGGCATGAGGAATTGTAACCACTAAAATGGTTGCATCATGTACGTTGGCGTTTTCCAGCACAACGGACTGGGTCGCATCACCGTAAAAAATCAACTCACCACGTGCTTGTTCATCTTTTACCGTATCGGGATTTAACTCAATGATAGCGTGCGGAATATCTGCAAATTTTGCGGCCTTGGCAACATTTCGGCCGTTTATTCCATAGCCGATAATGATCATATGGTTATTTAATTTGCCTACTACAGGCTCAGGAATGTTGTGCAATCCTTCCCGCATTTTCTTTGGAATCGGCAGTTTAAGCAAAAGGTGCGCAAATTGAGGAGCAATGAAGATAATAAATGGGGTTAGCGACATCGTGATAACCGCCACAGCTAAAAACGCCTGGTAATTATCCGGAGAGAACAATTCATAGTCCATCCCAATGCGGGAAAGGATAAAAGAGAATTCCCCGATTTGGCTGATAGTAAGCGCTACAATGACCGTGGTTCTGAAGGGAAACCCTAACATAAACGTCGCAAATCCGGCTACGAATGTTTTAAGAATAATGAGTCCGCCGGTCAGCAGCAAAACAAAAATTAGGTTGTTAGCAACAAACTCCAGGTTCAGCAACATGCCAATAGAGACAAAGAAAAAACTCGTAAACACATCCCTGAAAGGCATAATATTACCAAAAGCCTGCTCGCTGTATTCCGACTCAGAGATTATCAGTCCGGCTATAAACGCACCCAGCGCCAATGACAAGCCCATCTCTGAAGTCCCCCAGGCTACACCCAGAGCCACCATGATAATGGTTATCATGAATAGTTCCCTGCTCTGAGTTTTAGCCACATAATATAATACTGCAGGCATGACATGTTTGGCGAGTACATACGTAGCACCGATGATGAAAACAGCCTTTCCGAGAAAAATCAGCAACTCCATACCCAGATTTCCGCCACTTCCGGCTATGAAGGGCAGAATCAACATCATAGGAACAATAATGATATCCTGGAAAATTAAAATGGCCAGGGAAGTTTGCCCGTGGTGCGTTCCGATCTCACCCCGGCTTTGTATCATTTTCAGTACTACCGCTGTACTGCTGAGGGCTACTAAAAACCCGGTAAAAACGGCTTGTTGCCATGTAAGGCCTGCAAAGGAAGTAAGCAAAGTCGTAATCAGAACGGTAATGCCTACCTGTAATCCCCCGCCAACAAGTACATACTTCCTGATGCGCTGAAGTTTGGCCAGGCTGAATTCTATCCCAATCGTAAAAAGCAACAGGATTACCCCGATTTCGGCGATGATTTCTATGTCGTGTGTGTTTTCTACCAGTTTTAGGGCGTTGGGACCCGCTACCACGCCTGTAAATAAAAACCCTACAATAGGTGGAATTTTAATACGGTGAAAGAAATATATTACAAAAACCGAAAGAGCGAGTATGATGATAATATCCTTTAACAATCCAAATTCCATATTTTGCTATTTAACCTGTTGATATTATTCCCATTTATGTTGATTTTATCTTAATCACACTGCGGGTACAGCAAATTAATTTGACTTATTGCTTTAACGGTAAAGATAAAAAAAAGCTTTGAAACGACGTTCAAAGCTTTTTAAAAATTTTCTGATGTACCGGGTTGTATTATACTCTGCGTTCTTTGATTCGTGCAGCTTTTCCGGTACGACCTCTGAGGTAGAAAATGCGTGATCTGCGCACCGAACCTCTTTTGTTGATTGTAATTTTTTCTATAGAAGGCGAGTTGAAAGGAATGATCCTCTCTACACCTATGCCACTGGATACTTTACGTATCGTGAAGGTTTTGTTGGCTCTTTCGCCGGATATTTGCAAAACAATGCCACGGAAACTCTGTAAACGTTCCTTGTTTCCCTCTCTAATCTTATAGCTTACGGTAATCGTATCTCCGGCGCTGAATTTAGGAATATCGTTCTTTTCGATGAATTCATCTTCTACGTACCGGATTAAGTCAGTATTGCCCATTATTCTGTGTTTTTATAGATTCCTTTCTTAAAATGGCTGCAAATATACAAGTTTTTTCCAATGAATTGTAGGTACGATGACAAAATCTGCATTGAGTTATCAAACAAAAGTTGTTAACAACTATTTTGATGATCATCATCCAATAGTTCAGGTCGCCGGTTTTGAGTGCGCTCAACAGCTTTTTTGTATCGCCACTCCTGTATCTTGGCTTCATGACCGGAAAGTAGGATTTCCGGTACTTTCATTCCGCGGAAATCGGCCGGCCGGGTATATACCGGCGGAGATATCAGGTTATCCTGAAAGCTGTCTGATAAAGCAGACGTTTCATCATTTAGCACTCCGGGAATTAATCTTACAACACTGTCAACGATAACAGCGGCGGCCAGCTCTCCTCCTGATAATACATAATTTCCGATGGAAATCTCCCGGGTGATGTATTTTTCGCGAATGCGCTCGTCAATGCCTTTATAGTGTCCGCACAAAATAATGATGTTATTCAAAGTAGATAACATGTTTGCTTCCTGTTGGTTATGCAGCAAGCCATCTGGCGCAGTGTAAATAATTTCATCATAATTTCTTTCTTTTTGCAGACTTTCGATGCATCGGGATACAGGTTCTATCATCATGACCATACCGGCACCTCCCCCGTAAGGATAATCGTCTACTTTACGGTGTTTGTTAGTACTGTAATCACGGATGTCATGAAGGTAAATGCCGGCTAATTGCCTTTGGCGCGCCCTTTTAATAATCGAATGAGCAAAAGGCCCGTCAAACATCTCCGGAAAAAGCGTCAGGATATCAATGCGCATATGACAAATTTTTTGCGAATTTACGAATTCTGCAAAGCTAAAATAATGGCTGTCTGTGAACTTTTACTTAATTTTACCCGTTTTAATTAAGTTTGTAAGTTTCTAAGTTTATAAGTTATTATGTTCTTAAGTTCTTAAGTTGCTATGTTTGATAGGCTCTTACGTGTTTAAGTGCATATGTGTTCAGGTGTTTACATGCATAGGTAATCAAGTGTTTATGTAAAGTTGGCATTAGGCAGTTGGCAGTTGGCAATGAAAAATTTCGGGTTTCGGGTTTCGGATTTCGGACTTAGGGTTGAAAGCTCCAAAGCGGATTAACCATCCCGATAGCTATCAGGAACAAATCAACGAATATACGAATCACAAATAAACAAATCAGCGAATCACGAATTAACGAAAAGATTATGAAGAAGAAAATACCTGTATTGTTTGTATTGATGCTCTTTCTTGCTTCGGCCATGTCGCAAGAAGCGCATACGTACATTGTAAAATTGGCTGACAAGGAAAGTTCGCCATACAAAATTGAAAACCCTGAAGCTTATCTGAGTCAGAAAGCGCTTGAGCGGCGGGAAAAACAAGGAATTGCCATTGATTACACCGATTTACCTGTAAGTCCGGCATATGTTGAGCAGGTTAAAGCAGAAGGATATCGCATTACTCACCGCATCAAGTGGTTGAATACCATCATTGTTAAAGGAAACGCAAGCGAACCCCTCGAAGCGCTTCCTTTTGTAAAAGAGGTGAAAACGGTTATGCAATCGGAAAGAAAAACGGAAAAGCCATTTTTTGAATCTGAGTCGGAAGACTTCAGACCTTTATCTAAAACGAAAAACACACAGCGTGAAGATGATGTGTATGATTATGGGGAAGCATACAACCAGATAGAAATGCTCAACGGGCATCTTGTGCATAATGAAGGTTATGATGGTGAGGGAATGACTATTGCAGTGTTAGATGCGGGTTATCAGAATGCAGATGAAATGGATGCATTCGATAGCCTTTGGATGAATGATCGCATCCTGGGAACCGCCAATTTTGTTAATGATGAAGATATTTTCAATAGCAGCATCAGCTCACACGGAACCAGTGTCTTATCCACAATGGGAGGGAACCTTCCCGGCGAAATTGTAGGCACAGCCCCACAGGCTGAGTATTGGCTGATTCGTACCGAAGACGCCTCTGATGAGTACCTGATGGAAGAGTATTTCTGGGTTGATGGCGCTGAATTTGCCGACAGTGTGGGGGCTGATATTATCAACTCTTCCCTTGGATACACTGAAAATTTTAACGATCCGGACAACGATCATACGTATGAAGACATGGACGGAAACACGACACCCGTGACTATAGGTGCTGACGAAGCAGCTTCCAAAGGTATTTTGGTTGTGAACAGCGCCGGGAACTCAGGCAGCGGCTCATGGTTTTATATCGGTGCACCGGCCGATGGCGATAGCGTAATGGCTGTTGGCGCCGTGGATGGCAATGGCAATTATGTTAGCTTCAGTTCAAAAGGACCAACTTACGACGGCCGTATAAAACCCGATGTGTCTGCAAAAGGTTCTTCGGCTACTGTAGCTTCTGTATGGGGCGGCGTAACATACGCCAGCGGAACTTCTTTTTCTTCGCCGATTATGGCTGGCATGACGGCTTCAATATGGCAGGCGAATCCTTCTTTAGGCAACATGGAGCTCATAGAGTTGATTAAAGAACATGGTCACCAGGCTGATGACCCCGACTCACTCCTGGGTTGGGGAATCCCCGACTTTGGTGCGATGCTTGATGTGATAGGTACGCAGAATGCAGACCTGACCTTGCTTAAGGCTGTAAAAGTGTACCCGAATCCCTTTGGAGAGCAACTGACAATTTCCTTGTCCCAGCCGGTGGATTTTACGGCTACATTGTCTGCCATGTCAGGTAAGCAGGTTATCCGTAAAACAATACAGCAAAGCAACTATGCCACTTTGTCTGGTGTTAAGAACTTGCCAGCTGGCATATACTTTCTTAAAATCGAAACATCCGAAGGCGAGGTTGTTCGTAAATTGATTAAGAAGTAAGGCTTACGAATTTAGAGGTGCCCGGAAAAAATTATCTGGCAACGTAAGTAACTATGGAATAATAGTTTAAGGCTTCTGCATTGTGCAGGGGCTTTTTTCTTGCTTTAGATGCAGAATAAAGCGCATATCGGCTTATGTGATAGAGAAATTTCTGGCAATAGGGGAGCGCATTTATTTTTTTTGGATAAACCGTGGTTCGTTAATGATCATTGATTAGGTTACTGTCCGATGTGCAATTCCGTTATCGACCATAGAAGTATATTCTATTCGGATAGTCATTATTATTACCTGTTTTTTTTGATCTCCCGTTCAATATACATACCTCAGACCTAATGAATTTCACGCGACAAGCAATCACTGAATTCAGTTTAATGAATCAATAAGTTTTTAGGATTGTAAGTTAATGACTTGAATTATAATGGCATAGATAGAAAATGCAGTTTATAATATTCAAATAGTCAAAGCATTGATCATTCATTAAAATATTTAGCGCTTTTTATACCAACGTCATTACTGGAACAGGAAAATGCAACAGGGATTATTCATAAAAATTCGGAAAAACAAAAAAGGGGAGGGGTAAACCCTTTTGCTACCCCGGATCAAAGAGTTACAAATGTACACATAAGTAAAACGCATGAATATACTAATGTAATATTTGGTAGTCGGTCACCGGTACATGTATACACTTCAGGTAAAATAGCCGAAAAATCATTTTAACAACCAGTATACCAAATTATAATATCATCTATATAAACCAACTGTTTAACTATATTTCAATTTTGCATCGAAGTTACAATTGTAACATATCAAATATATACGTCACTAAATCAAAGATATACAGCATCTACTTCAACATGGCTTTACATAAATTAGAAACCAAAAAAAATTCAGAAAACGACACTATAATTGCAAACCATGTAACCAAATAATTTCATAGATTTGTAACAAATGAAAACCGGAACCCATGGAAGAACGTTTAGCCTTTATCATGAAAGCAAAAGACCTGAGCATGACCCAGTTTGCGGATGAGATTAATATTCAGCGCAGCAACATGTCGCATGTAATGAACGGGCGCAACAAGGCCAGTTTAGACTTTGTTAGTCGCATACTAAAACGATTTCCGGAAATCAATCCCGATTGGTTGTTATTTGGAAAAGGAAGCATGACTCGTGGAGATGAAGCAGAGGATAGGGCTGCCAACCAAGATACTGTAAAATACAAAGCAAGGGCAGAGGAGCTGGAGAAAGAGGTAATTCAGCTAAGAAATAAGCTATTAGCTGTAAAGGAAACCCAAAAGGAAAATATTCCGCAGGTCAATGATGAAAACCCGGCTGCCTACACACCAGAGTTAAATATAAAAAGCATCGTCACCTTTTACAACGACGATACTTTTAAAATCTATACCCCGAAATAAGTATACATGTGTATCCATTATACAAATGTATACATTAATAATTAATACCGTTCGGCATAGCTAAAGAAGAAATTCGCCTCTTCTGTGGCGTTTTCATCGCTGTCTGAGCCATGTACGGCATTCATCTGGATATCGGTCCCACACAAGTGGCGAATGGTTCCTTCTTCCGCTTCTTTTGGATTTGTTGGTCCGATAAGCTCCCGGTAAGCTTCAACGGCATTCTCCTTTTTCAATAGAGCTACAATCACCGGACCTGAGGTCATGAACGTGACCAAGTCCTCATAGAAGGGTCTTTCTTTGTGCACTGCATAAAAGGATTTAGCCTGTTCCCGGGTCATACGCATCATTTTAATAGCGCTGATGCGAAATCCATTTTCCGTTATGATATTGAGGATTTTACCTGTGCAGTTGTTTTTTACTGCCATGGGTTTGATGATGGTTAGCGTTAGATTGTTTTTCATAAATTTATTTGATTTTACGTTATATGTAAAGGTACAAAGATTTAAGGAAGCCAACATCCTTTAGTGGAAATTGTTTCCCTGACAGCGCAAGATATTTTTTATAAGTTTGCATCACAAAATTATAAAAACGTGGAAAAAACAAAAATAGAGACCCTGAAAACCAAGTTACAGCCTCAAGCACCCATCGTTATCACCTCACATATGCATCCCGACGGTGATGCGGTTGGATCAGCACTGGCTTTACATCACTATCTGTCTAAGCAGGGATTCATCTCACAGGTCATTCTTCCCGACAATTTTCCCCGCTTTTTAAAGTGGATGGAAGGGAGCAAAAATATTTTAATATATGATAATCATCCCGAAAAGGCCAGGTTGGCAATAGATAAAGCCAGCCTGTTGTTTTGTGTGGATTATAACGATATGAACCGCACAAACCACATGGAAAAAACATTAAAAGAAGCCAGCAGTTATAAAGTCATGATCGATCATCACCCGGATCCTGTGGTATCGCAGTTTGACCTTGCTTTTTCATATCCGGATTATTCCTCTACTGCCGAGATTGTGTTTTACATGTTCCAGGATATAACTCCCGGAGTTTACATTTGTAAACACACAGCAGAAGCCTTGTATGCGGGTATCATGACCGATACAGGTTCGTTTCGGTTTAGTAGCACAACCCGCCGTACCTTCCTGGCGGCGGCGCATTTGGTTGAGCGAGGCGTGGATGTGGCGCTCCTGAATCACCGGGTGTATGATACATATTCGGAAAAGCGACTACGCTTGCTGGGTTTTTGCCTGAGTGAGCGCCTGGTAGTGTTACCGGCGTTTTCTACGGCTTATATTTATCTATACAAGGCTGATATGGAACGATTCGATTACCGCTCCGGAGATACGGAAGGTTTGGTGAATTATGGGTTGTCAATTGAAGGGATTAATTTTGCTGCGCTTTTTACGGAGAAAAATGGGGAGATTAGGCTTTCGTTGCGCTCTAAAACTCAATTTTCTGTGAATGATTTTGCCCGGAACCATTTTGGTGGCGGCGGACATGAAAGGGCTGCCGGGGCTTCAAGTGATAAAAGCATGGCAGATACGATTGCTTTGTTTCGTTCGTTATTACCACAATACAAAGCGAAGTTAAATGTACTTTAAATCGTTGTACCTGGTTTTTTTGATGATGGTTTTAATGCTTGCATGCGGACCATCCGGGAAAGATGAGGACAAAAAAGAAAAGCATTCCCGAAAAGGACTTGAGGAAGCGCTCATAGAAGCTAATAAATCGGCTGTGGAGGCCGAAAGGGAGATGATACACAATTATGCCCGCCGTTATAGATGGCCGCTTAAGAAGGCCAAAGGCGTGTATTATGCGATATATGAAGAGGGTGACGGACAATCCATTCAAATGGGCGATGAGGTATTGTTTCGGTATAGCCTTAAGCTCATTAATGGTTCTGAAATTCAGACACGCAGACATCCTGAGTCTTTAATAATAGGAAAAGGAGGCGATGTTGTGAGTGGTTTGCATCGGGCGATGCAGCTTTTAAGCAAGGGCGACAGGGCTAAGGTAATTGTACCCTCGCATCTTGCTTACGGTCTGGCAGGCGATCAAGACAAAATTCCATCAAAGGCTACCCTGATTTATGATATTCAGGTTCTGGATGTCCGACGCGAAAAACCGGGACAATAGCAACCTACAATCGGTTAATGATATTCAATAATTCCTCAGGCTTAAACGGTTTTGTAAGATACTCGTCCATGCCGGCATTCAGGCATTTTTGCCTGTCGTGCTCAATTGCATAGGCCGTTACGGCCACAATAGGCGTTTTCTTGTGCTCAAATTTGGTTTCTTCTTTTCGGATGCGTTGGGTGGTTTCAATCCCGTCGAACAACGGAAGCTGGATATCCATTAAAATGAGATCGTATGTCTTTTGATGAAATTTATCCAACGCTACTTTCCCGTTTTCAGCAATTTCAATGGAGTGGCCTGCTTTTAGCAGCGCTGCGGCTACAAATTTTTGATTCAGATAATTATCTTCCACAAGCAGAATACGTTTTGGTTTATCCGTTTTATACGGATGATTTCCGGTAGCGGGTTCAGATTGTTCTTTTTCAGGTTTTAGCGGGATGTCAATCCAAAACGCCGAACCGGCTGAAGGCTTGCTGTCAAAGTTGAAACTACCCCCCAATCTCTCACTGATCTCTTTACCCAAAACCAGTCCCAGCCCAATGTCTCCGGATATCATAAAGTCGGGCTTATGATTGGATTCCAGTACTTTACGAATCCGTTCCATTTTATCTTCGGGTATTCCTTTGCCGCTGTCCCTAACCATAAAACGTATGGTAAACTGTCCGGGTTCCCTTTTCAAAATCTCAGCAGAAAGATTCACCCAACCATTTTTGGTATGCTTCAGTGCATTGGAGAGAAACCCCGATAAAACCTGACGAATCAGCCTGTAGTCACCGGAAAGCTTTTCGGGAACCTCTGTAACATATTCCTGGTTCACTTCCACTTTGTTGTTTTTTGCAAGATACCGGTGTATGTTTTCCAGTTCGTTGAATATATCTTTGATGCTGAATGCTTTTTCTTCACTCCGCAATTCGCCTTTAAGCAATGAAGCATATACCGACATGCCCTGCACAACGCTGATAAGGTTATTTACCGTTTGTATAACAGTACCGTTGGCTTCATCACCATCTGTCCGGATGTTTTTTATAGATTCCTGGCACATCGCTACGATGCCATTCATGGGTATAAGCAAATCATGACTTAATTTTTGCAGCAGCCAGGCATGACTTTGATGAATGGCCTGGATGTTATCGGGTTTATCTTTTTTCTTCATCAGGAATCCTTTTCTTTGTTCAAAAACTTGTATAGGGTTGTCAACAGCCTTTGCTGGCTAATGGGTTTAGACATATAATCATCAAAACCTTCCTCCAGCAAACGCTCCCGGTCGCCCCGCATCGCATAAGCGGTCTGGGCTATAAAGGGAATATTTTCATATTCAGGAAACTTCTTCTTGATATAGTGCATGAGCTTCACGCCGTCCCACGGATTAGGCAGGTTGATGTCAAACAGCATAATATCATATATAATGCCCTGCTTGTGAGCTTCTGATATTTTAGCAATGCTAACATCGCCATCTTCCCCGTCATCTACATTCCAATCGGATAACATTTTATTGATTACCAACCTGTTCATCCTGTCATCTTCTACCAGGAAGATGCGCACATCCTTTGGAGCTTTTGTTTGTTCATCTGCCTGCTTATTATCTTTGGTTGGGTGGAGCGACTCCTGTACATGTTGAAATGTTTCTATTGTCGGCAGGTAAATAATGACTGTGGTACCTTCACTCTTCTTAGATTCGATATCAATCCGTCCGTTCATGAGGTCGAGCAAACGCTTTGCCAGCGGAAGACCCAGTCCGGCACCCTGAAAGGCCCTGGAATAGCCAAGGCTTTCCTGCCTGAAAGCTTCAAAAACCTTGGGGAGATACTGCTCGTCAATTCCTATCCCCGTATCGCGTACTTTTACAAAAACTTCCTTCTTTTTCGCATCGTACCCATTGGTGACATTGATAAACCCTTTTTCGGTATATTTCACCGCATTATCCAGCACATCAGATAAGATTTTGGTGACGCTGTCAGGATCTACATAAGCCATGGGCGTATCTTCAAGTTTAATATTGAGCGACAGATCTTTTTCGCCAGCCTGATACTTATAAATTTCAGCGCTTTTTTCTATCAGCTGATTGATATTGGACTCTTGCAGGGTGACTTGCAAATCATTGGCCTCAATGCGGCTGATATCAATAATGTTGTTGAGAAGATGCAATAAACGTTCGCCGGATTGTTGTATTCCGCTTGCATAACCGTATAGCTCTTCATTTTCCAGAAGCGATAATTCGGTTTCCAGCAAACTCGAGAATCCAATAATACCGTTTAGAGGTGTGCGGATTTCATGGCTCATGTTAGAAAGAAAGGCGTTCTTCAGATAATTGGCATCTTCGACTTCTTTTAAGGATTTCTTTAATTGAATGTCTTTTTTCTTATAAGCTTCCACTTGTTTCCGGAGCTCTTTGGTACGCTCATTTACTTTGTCTTCAATTGCTTTATTGATATCATCCTGCTTATCGCGGACTTTCTTCAACTCTGCCTCCATCAATGCATAATCTGCATCGCTTTTTTTCCGTTTTTGCTTCTCGCGATAAAAAAGCCATAGCACGAAAAAGAGTACAAGCAGCAAAAGTGCGAGCACAGCATACGCCGTTTGCAATTGAGTTTTAGCTTCTTCTGCCATTTGTGCTTGCTTTTCTTCTATGCTTCGCTGCACATCATTGGAGGCCATCTCAAGTTCTTTTTGTAACACGTGTTCTGAAGCCCGGTATTTGTTATGCAAAACAGTATCAGAATAACGCTGGAAATTGTGCAGCGCCTGATATCCTTTTTTATAATTACCTACTGCCTGTAGGATTTCATGTTTTAAGCCATAATACTCGCGCAATAGCTTGGCATTATTCTCCTGGATAAGGGTGTTTTCATGCGTCTCCAGAAATGATAAAGCTTGATTGTACTTGTTTTGTGCAACATAGGATTTGGCTATCCTCAGCGCAACTTTAATTAAGGCTGGCCGGTTTCCAACCCTGGAATAAATTTCCTGAGCTTTCATCAACTTTTGGCGTGCATTATCGTATTCATTCCTCAAATACAAGATATCCGCAATATTCATCATGGCAAGCGCCATGCTGAGGGAATCCTGATTGGAGTTACTCAGCTCCAGGACTTTGTTAAAATAATTTTCCGCACGGTTGTAATTATAAATTTCGCGATACACCTCACCCAGATTGTTGTAAACTATAGCCGTCATCTTTTTATCCGTTACAGGCGAAAATATTTCGTCTGCTTTCTGCAGCATTGTAAGCGCTTTATCGTAGCGTTCCATAGAACTAAAGAACTTGCCCAGGTTGCTGTAAATAACGCCTTTCATGTAATTCTCCGGAATGGCTTCGATTAAGGCATAAGCCGAGTCGAGATAGGCTAATCCCTTCTCTGGCTGGCTTTTAAGATAATGTGTTCCGGCGAGATTTGAATACAAAGCCGCCTTAGACGTAGCATCAGCTTCTGTTTTCTTCAGCAAGCGGCCGGCTTTACTAAAATATTTCAAAGCCAGGTCATATTGGCTTAAAGTCTTGTGAATAACGCCTATGTTGTTGTAGACTGCTGACAGACCATTCTCATCTCCCTCCTGCAGGAAAAAGTTTGTAGCTTTGGCATAATATTGAAATGCACTGTCTGGCTGGTTTTTATGCATAAATAAATTACCGGAATTTTTAAAAGCATAGGCTTTCTCTGATGTGTTGTGATGCTTTTCTGCTTCATTGAGCGCTTTTTTGGTCATCAGCGCGGCGCTGTCCTCATCAAAAGAATAGTAATAGCGGGCTAATTTGTTAAAAACAGTACTTTTGTCTTCTTCTGGATTTTCTTCTAAAATTTCAAGTAAGCTGTCTGCTGTTTTTTTGCCTATTACTTCTCGCTGTGCGTTGGCGGGATAAAATACAAAAAAACAGAAAACTAGTAAAAAGGCAAAGGGTAGTGTGCGTATCATAAACAGCATTATTTTTTTCCTACATAAATATTTTCTAATGGATTAATGGCGTATTCCTTCAGATTTGACTTCCATCCGTCCTTTTCAGGATTATGCACTTCAACCTTAAAGCCTTGTTTGGCGAGACGGTATTTGTAATCTGCCGCATAAAGCCTTACATGGTCAAACTGGCCGTACCTTGCTTCCCGCTCTTCGTTTGAATCAACAGCTTCCTCCTCGGTTGCTGTGGCCGACATAGAAACAGGTACCTGCAGGATAGCTTCGCCTCTGGGTTTAAGAATACGGAATATTTCACGCATTGCTTTCCTGTCATCCGGTATATGCTCCAAAACGTGATTGCAAATCACCAAATCGTATGATTCGTCAGGCTCGGCAATATCCGTTACATCCATTTGCAACACATCCCGGTCATAGTAATAACCAGCGTATCCCTCTTCAAACTTATCACCGGTACGGTATTCCAGGTTTGGCAAATTCTCCAGCAGATGTTTCAGGCTACCCTCAGGTGCGATATGCAAAACACTAGCCGGCTTGGTCAAAAACTCAGTTTTTTCTTTAAGGTAAAGATAAATCAGCCGGTCACGATCCGTAGAAAAGCAACGGGGGCATAGCATATTTTTTCTTCTGCCTGCGCTAATAATATTTTTTTCATGGATGACAGGATGGTCTTCTCCACCTGGTAACATTTTTCGGAATCGATTATCGCAAAACGGACAATAATATTTATTACCGGAATAAGCTATTAAAAGCGCTTTTTGGTATAAACCTCTTAATTTAACGCCTGCAGTGTAAGGCAATATTTTTTTCAAAAAGCCTTTCATAGTCTTATTGTTTGATAATCGTTCCTGTTTTAATGCCATCCTTACTCAAAAACCTGTACATATAAGCACCAGAAGGCCAATGAGATGCATCCAACTCTAACTCCTTATTCCGGCAGTCTGTCATTGAACGGCGAAACATATTTTTTCCGTCGACACTTTGGATGTTTAAATGTACAAAAGATCTGTTGCCCGGTGAAAATTTTATTGAAAAGCTGTTTTGAAAAGGATTTGGAGAAATATGAACGTGTTTTTGTTCGGATTGTGTTTCCGCAATCCCAACTCCCGGTTTATGCGATTCATATGCCCCGATGTCCCACCCTCCGGCATGGGGACGGGAACGCCTTTCAATATCAAAATCAAAGCCCGAAACATCTGTGCCTGCATTTATCGCAGGCGACGATGTTAGCAGGTCATAATCATCCTGAGAAGGGTTATCGAAGTAAATATCAGATATATTCACATGTAATAAATTTGATTTTCTGTCAAATTGTGTAACAGATTCTGATATATCAATAAAAGCGCGGTCTTCTACATCATCATAAGCACCCGGATTGGTAATGATGTTATTATATGCTCTTGCATCGGCTATTTGGTCGTTACGAAACGTGATTCCGGTGGTTTTCGGACTAACAATCGTGTTGTTATAAAAATAGAGGTATGCATTATCGTCTGTAGCAATGTGGTTGCTGAAAATCCCATGCTTAGCCTTAGAGTGGTCGCCCGGAAAAAATGATTGTCCGGGCCTGATTATCAAATTGTTGTAAACCATGTAATTCCCTTTGCCCAACGCTTCTATGCCATCGCCCTTTCCATCGGAAATAACATTATTGTAGCAATCGCACGAGCTTCCCCCGCCAATGAGGATACCACTCATTTGCGATTCCAGGCCATCATGGCTGTCGTACAATACCAGGTTGTCGTAAATATCACAATCTTTAGTAGCGCTGGAAACCTGTATCGCATCCCATCCTGTACGCTCTAAAACGTTGTTATACACTTCCACACCCTCGTTTACATGAGGCAATACCGTTTGGGTTTCTCCGCCACACGTAAGCGTAAAACCCGTGTATTTGGCGCTGCCGATATACATCCCTTCATCGCCGGTATCGTGGATATAATTATCATGGATACTGATGTTTCGCTGAGTAAAGTCATCACGCGTAACTTTAATTTCACCGTTTTCGCAATACGGATCCGTTTTAGCTACAAGGCCCGAAATGGCTGTATTGGCAATTTCGAGACCTTCAACTTCCACTTTGGAGCTGCGGTCAGTAATTCCGATGCCTGCCCCGTTTTGCACCCTGCGGATATGAATGCCATAGGTAAACGAATCATCGCCTTTTCCGCTAAGGATAACATTGTTGGAATTTTGAATGGAAATCCCATAAGAATGGTCTGTATCAATCAAAATCTGTCCGTCATGGTTTTGAATTCGAACCGGCTGTGAGAATCGATCGTCAGGATCGATATTTCGAATCAGGATATACGGTTTTATACCCGCTTCTAAACAAACTACATCGCCAGACTGCAATCCAATCTGCTCGCCATCAATAGTTACTTCATCCTCCGTTACAAAATGGTCGCAACTCTGCGTCCTGCCAGTCGCAAAAGATGCAATCCACAACAGCATCAAAAAACCTATTTTGCTCTTTTGGCTCTTTCCCATTTTACCGACTGACCTCCTTTCATGTACCTTCTTAATCCCAAAAATACGGAATAATTCATCATCAGGAAATAATAAGGTATAAACAACAATTTAAAACGCATTTTTCGGTTTTCCAGTATCCATCCTGCCAAAGCGGCAATGTAAAAGATGATTTGCAGACCAAAAAGGATTGGATAAAGTTGTGGCGTAAACATACCCTGGTGAATAGCCAATGCCAGGTTCAACAAAAAGATAACCGGCAGGGCAAAGGGAGCAACAACCCAGCGCAACACCCTGTGGCTGATATATTGAAATGACAACACGCCATATTTGAATGGGTTAAGCAGCGGTTTAAGTCTGGCTACCGATTGAAATCCTCCCGCTGATATACGCACTTTACGCTTGAGCTCTTCTTTCACATTTTCAGAGGCCGATTCAATGGCATACGCATTTGGGTTGTAGCCGATGCGGTAACCCTGCATGGCAATGCGCAGGGAAATGATAAAATCGTCCAGCAGCGTATCCTGCTCAACCTCCTGAAACAAGGGTTTACGAATGGCAAAGAGTTCACCGGCGGCACCTACCACAGAATAGAGTTCAAAGTCCCATTTCTTCAGGGTAGATTCATATTTCCAGTAAATTCCTTCGCCGGCACTTGCAGCCACATCAGCATCTTTTCCGGCAATTCGTTTTTCTCCTGAGACACAGCCCACGGAAGGGTCTTTAAACAAGTTCACGATTTCCCGGATGGAATCCTTGCCCAGCATGGTGTTACCGTCAGAAAAAATCACAATATCCGTTTTCACAAACTGCATACCGCGGTTCATGGCGCCAATTTTACCGCCACGCTCATCTTTATGATATACTTCCACGCCGTTATGCTTTTTTAGCAGCTCAGGTGTACCATCGTCAGAGCCATCCGTAACCCAAACCTGATGAATTTTTTCTTTCGGGTAATTCAGCGAAAACCCGTTTTTCACTTTATCATCCACATAGTCTTTTTCATTATAGGCAGCTACAAAAAGGGTGACGTGCGGCTCATAATCCTGTTTTATACCTTCAGTTTTACCCTGCCTGAAGAGTCGTTTCAGTTTAATCAGAAAAAACAGCAAGATGCCATAGCCGAGGTAACTATAAAACACAATAAACAGCAGAACCCAGAAAACAATCTCAATGCTTTTCATATTAGTTGGATTTTTTGGTTGCCATGTTCAGGTCGTCTACCCGCGAAAACTCGAAGTTGCCAATGCGGTTGAGCGCCTTCTTTATCGGGCCTTCTTCAGAATGTACACTTTCAAGGACAATCAGAATGTGCTTTTGAGCTTTCAGAAACTCAACAGCTCCTTCTATCACATCTACTTCCATGCCTTCCGTGTCGATCTTCATCAGCACTTTATCGTCTGGAGCAATACTCAAATCTCTGTAAAGATGATCAAACGGGGAAATCTGCACGGATATGCAATTGCCATTTTCCGGAGTCGGGTCTTTAATAATGTGCGAAGCGCCGGTATTAACCGGGTTAAAGTAAAACTCTGCGGTCTCCTTTTTTCGTCCCAGCCCCACATTAAAAAACCTGACTTTGTCTTGCAAGTGATTTAGCAGTAAATTGATATGAAAAGCCCTGAAATTGTCGGGAACGGGTTCAAAAGCCACTACCTTTTTTCCTTTTTGAGCCATCAAAATGCTGTATGTGCCGATGTTAGCCCCCACATCAATAAATACATCATAATTTTTGTAATGTTCCAGCATAAATTTTTTCACATTCCACTCATAAGCCCAATTGGCAAACTGAAAATCGAGCGTGCCTTTGCGCGTATAAAACTCACCCAAATCGCTTTTGTAGAGTTTGTTGGAATAAGATGTTTTTCCTGTCAGCTCATACTTTATGGCTGTAATGATAAACCGGAATTGCCGGTGACGGATAAAATCCCGCAGATAGCGGGAGAAGGTTATGATTTTTTGGATCATGACAGCAAATTATTAATTAGATTTTTCCCATTTTTTCGATTCCTGATTATACCGTTTGAGTTGTTTAGCCGGGTTTCCTGCTACGATAGTGTAGGGGGGAACATCCTTCGTGACGACGCTGCCAGCAGCTATCACAGCATGTTTACCTACGGTTACTCCGGCAACGATAACACTGTTGGCTCCAATCCAGACTTCATCTTCTATAACAATTTCTTTTGTGGATGTAGGCTGAACACTGATGGGCGTATGAATATCCTCATACCCATGGTTGAGTCCGCTTACAACAATATTTTGCGCAAACATAATGTCATTTCCAATTTTGACAGGCCCAATGATCGTATTGCCTAAGCCGATTCGTGTTCGTTCGCCAATCACCACTTCGCCAACACCATTGTTAACCGTGGAAAAATCCTCAATGGTAGAATCATTGCCAATCGAAAAATAATTCCAGGGCATCACATCCATTCGGGTTCTTCGGCGAATACATACATGCTTTCCTTTTTTATGGCGGAAGGGATTCACAAACCACCGAACCCATAAACGGGGACGAGCCTGGTTTCGGGGCATCATCAGGTTTAGCGCCAGCTTTTTAAGCCTTGGATTGGATTTAAGTTTTTCTTTCAGTCCCATGCTTTCTTTTGTTTTTCGATATTTTGAATAACCCGGTAAATATTATTTACGCTGTTCTCCCAGGTATGACTGCGAGCCACTTTCAACCTTTCCACTTTATTATGCTCTTTATTATCCAGCGCAGCTATAATTTTTTGTTCAAATTCTACGGCTCCCTCAGCCAGGAAAACAACCTCGCTAAACAACTTCATCGCCTCTGTTTTCACAGCCACAACCGGTTTTTGTGCTGCCAGATATTCATCAATTTTACGTGGATAATTGCCAATGGTTACATCGTTGATTACCTGCGGATTTATAGCCACATCAAAACCATGAAGGTAAGCCGGGAGTTGGTCAAAATCTTTTCTTCCGGTAAATATTACATTCGAAAGTGCGTGTAGTCTGCTGTTTTTAAACGCTTCATCTTCCGGGCCAACAAACACAAAACTCCACTGTGGATTTCGTTCAGATATGGTTTCCAGCAAAGCCACGTCCAAACGTAGCGAACTCAGAACCCCGATATATCCTATGACAGGTTTTTTGGTTTTTTCTATTTCGGGGGGGTGTTTTTCAGGTTGTTTTTCGAAAGGTCCGGTATCCACACCCTGTCCAACATCATAGCTCTCTATATTGTAGCGGCGTGCCAGTGAAGCCAGGTATTCCGAATTGCAAACTACGGCATCGGTCTTTTGCATCATGGCTTTTTCAATGCGGGAGCCGTGTTTTCTGAAGTAAGGGGTGGCTATCAGATTATCGCGACTGTAATATATGAATAGCGAAGGTTTTAGCCATTCTTTCAGATATAAGGTGCGGTATAAATCTCCGTCTTCAAACAAAATAAAATCATTGATATCCAATTCTGAAAGTGCTTTTTGTATGGATTTAGCATACTTTTTATTATTCTTCTTCAGGATTTTATCAAAAAGCCAACGAAACGGAATTTTACTAACCGACTCTAAGATAACATCCGGTGTGTATACCCAAAGATTATCGTTTATTTTCTCAAGCGCTTTTTGCCGGCCATTCCGAACAGCTATTCTTCGCTGTACCAACATATCAGAAGCATTTCGCCACTTAGAGAGCCGATCGAGCGGATAATTGACATACAGCACGCGGTGCTTTTTAGCAAATTCATAAGCTATATTGACTGCATTTGAGCCAATTTCTGCATGAAAATCCTGTAATCCTGTTATGACAATGTCCCGCTTTTTCATATTGGTGATTCGTTGATTCGTTAATTCGTTAATTCATAAAAATAAATTCCAATTCCCAAATTCCAAAAATGCGTATTAATGCGAATTACGCGAAACTCGAAATTCGGAACTCAAAATTTTTCATTGCCAACTGCTAACTGCTTTTTGCCAACTTTCACCCAAACACATACGCACTTAAAAACCCATCAATCCTAAAAACATAGTAACCTACAAACTTGGTTATTTCGTTTCATTTTCAATCATTTCAAGGTAATCATAAATTTTCGCCACAAAATTTTCCCAGGTATGAGTAGAAGCGTATTCGATACGTTTCTTTTGTTTCTCAGGTGTATCTTCCTTCAAGGCTTTTTCAATGGCATGAACAAACTCTTCTTTGGTAAAAGGCAGGTAAACATACTCCTTAAAATAATCCATAAAAGTAGTTTTTGTGGCCACTGTAGCTTTACCCAGTGCAAGATACTCATCAATTTTGAGCGGGTAGTTTACATCCGTTATCGGATTGATGATTTGCGGATTCAGCGCCACATCAAAACCTTTAATATAGCCGGGTAATTCATGCGGTTCTTTTCTTCCCAGAAAGTATACATTATCAAGCTTGTGCAGCTCAGAGTTCTGAAAAACCTCATCTTCAGGGCCTACAAGCATGAGACTCCAGCCGGGCCTTTGCTTTGCAATATGCACCAGCACCTCTATATCAAGCCGTATTGTAGTCAGCGCTCCCACATACCCGATAATGGGTTTTTGTTTGATGGCGAGCAAATCTTCAGGAACCGGTATTTTTCCTTTCGTATCATTATACAGTGATAAATCACATCCCTGGCCAATCATATACGCATGCTTGTTGTACTGCTTGCCGTAATTGGCAAAATAATCGCTATTGGCCACCATCAGGTCCATTTTGCTAATCAGTTTTGGCTCAAGGCGGCTCCCGTGGCGCGCATGATAAGAAACCAGCGTGACTGCATCACGTAAAAGATAAACTGAGAACTTAGGCTTTAGCAGTTCTTTAAAATAATATCCTATCAGCATGGAATTATCGTCAAACAATATATAATCCTTAAAGCCCAATTGATTGATGGCGCGCATGGCTTCCTTAGCAAAGCGTTTATCATTGATTTTGTTTAACGCATCATGAATGAAAGGAACAGGAATCCAGTTAATCGACTCAATAATGGTTTTGGGTGTAAAAACCCACAAATTATCATTATACTGAAATAAATCCGGCTCTTCGCCCTTAAGCACAGCTTTACGGTTTACCACACGCGGATGATCCGGCTTTTTGATTAAATCACCCCGGTGCAGGGGAGGGTTTAGAAACAAAACCCGGTTTTTTTTAGCCATTTCAATCGCCGTATATTTCAGCGTAAAAGCAATCTCCAAATCCCACGGCTGTAAGCCAAAACAAATGATATCCCGGTTTTCCATTATGCGTTGTTTTTTTGATTAATATCCTGATAAATCCGATGTACATCCTCGGCCATTTGCCGCCATGTAAACTTCTTGGCTTGTTCTAAGCCTTCTTCAATCAGCTTTTCGCGTAATGCCTGATTGTTGATCAATTCAAATATTGCTTCTGTAATTTCAGCAGGCTGATACGGGTCCACGATTTTGGCTTTACCGCCGCTTACTTCAGGCATCGAGGCCCGGTTTGAAGTAATCACCGGAGTGCCGCAGGCCATAGCCTCAAGCATCGGTATGCCAAAGCTTTCTCTTAAGGAAGGATACAAAAATATCTTTGCCATAGCATAAATTGCCGGTAAATCGGTATTCACGATGTATCCCGGCAAAAAAACGTGCTCCCGCAACAATTCCTTACCCATTGCAGAAAGTAATTGATTAAGCGCATACTCTTCATAATCAAGCATCACCAGTGTAAGCGGGTTATCTGATTTATCTACGTATGCAGCAAAGGCTTTGAGAACTCCTTCAGTATTTTTTTTCGGGTCGGTATTGCCGAGGAAGAAAAGGTAATGTTCCGGGAGGTTGTATTTTTTTCGTACTTCCT
Source organism: uncultured Bacteroidales bacterium (assembly GCA_964465045.1). Lineage (GTDB taxonomy): Bacteria > Bacteroidota > Bacteroidia > Bacteroidales > JAIPAH01 > JAIPAH01. The sequence goes on from CAYXJS010000002.1 coordinate 32,325, forward strand.
GCCTTATCATTTCATCCGTAACCGGTTTAAAATGGCTGCTCACCCCGTTATAAACAGCTACCAGCCGGTCATCCTTCTGGTCAAAGCCAAAAAAATCCCGGATTCGCTCGCGTTCAAACTTAGAAACGGTTATAATTTTTTTAGCCTTCTTTACCACGCGAGGCACAACCCATCGGCGGTACATGTTTCCAAGCTTTTGATACCAGGTACCGGCATTTTGAAAAAGACTGATGCTTTCGAGGTAAATGATATCATGCAACGTGATTATCACCGGCACTTTAGACCATACCGGAGCTGTGTTGGAAGTACAATGCAAAAGATCGCACCCTTCCCTTGCAGCGGCTTTAGGAAGTGCCCACTGTTCCCACAGTGGATAGCTGCCTCCGTCAAGTTCCACAATTTTGAAGTTTTGGGTTTCCTGCAAGGCCGTCTTATCTTCATCAGGCTTTACATAAATCACATATTCATTTTCATGATCGATTTGCTGAAGTTGCTTAATCAGCTCTAAAGCTACCATGTCCATGCCGTGCTTCTTTTTGCGGAAAAGCCGTTGTCCTTCGATACCTATTTTCATGATGAATCCTTTTCTTTATGATAATTTGTTGTATGTTCTGTATGAATAAAATGGGTTTTAGCTTCGCGATGAAACAGCAGTGATTTGAACATCAGCAAAAAACCGAACGGTAATTTTGATAAGGCTTTTAATGTTTTGAAGGTGTAAAACCTGCGGGGCGTAGCAGCAAAGAAGCCACTTAATGAAAAAAGCAGCGCTGTCATCCATAAAGCCTGTAAGAGGGGTGGATTAAAAAAGAGTGATAACGTGTTTATTATCAAAAGCAAACCCAATAATAATATACGTGGTGGCTGCACAAACTGAAACGCTTTATTGAAATAATCAAGGTTGCCTTTTGAAAGGAAATGCCAAAACGAGATCAAGAAATCCTTTCTTAAATAATAAAGCTGGGCAGATATCCATCGCTTTCTTTGGTTACTAAAGGCTTGTGAGTTTTGGACTTTTTCATCGAATACATACGCTGAGGCATGATAATCAATTATATGGCGGTTTTTGATGATTTTGAGTTCTAACTGCTTGTCAAATCCGCCAATTGCATTCACATCCCTCATGATTTCTTTGAAAAAACCATAACGAAACGCCATAGCCGAACCGATTAGAGCAGAGGAGAGGCCCACGTTGCGATGGCCTTTACGAAAGACGTTGTTATTGATTTCTTCGCTAATAGCGTCTAAAACTGAAAACGCGGTGTTGTTATTCTTGGCCACCCGGTGGCCTTGTATTGCAATCTGATTCTCACTGAAAGCCTGATTGATTTTTTCCAGGTAATCCGGTTCCATAATGTTGTCGGCGTCCAGCACAACAGCAAGATCATATTCATCCTCAGGCAATTGCTCAAAAGCTTTGTTGAGCGCTTTTGATTTTGTGCTTCTATCAAATGAAACTTCAATCAGTTTGACAGGCTTTTGCCGTATCTTATTTAATGTAGCTTTTTCAAACGAATCGGCAATAACGATGATGTCATACTTATTTGCAGGATAGTTTTGATTAAGGGATTCGTCAATTACCTCAAGAATAACCTTGTCTTCTTTAAAACCGGGAATAAGCACAGCGAATCTGTGCTGCTTCTGAAGGTTATCTTTTCGGATATGATACGGAAAGACCGAAGCTACAGCAAAAAATAAAAAGTAAAATGCTGATAGCGCTATATAAATAAAAAGCAGCCACTGAAGCAGCATTCCTGTTGAAAAAAGTATATCCATATGTAGCTATTTTTAATCCGTATAAAGCTAATTCATCTTTAGCATTTTGTTTATCCTATAAAAATCAATTCATCATCAAATCACATCATGAATTATCCTTATTTTCATCCACTTTAGTTACAGTATGCGTTGTAGCCCCAAATCCTTTTTTTGCACTTTGCAACCGGCTAAGCGATATCATCATCAGGAAAAAACCGTAAGGCAGGAAAAATATGGCCTTAAACGTTCTGAAAGTGTAAAACCGGTTGGGTACGGCCAGGGCAAAAGCAGCTACCATTAATACAAACAAAAAAGTCCAAATACAACTCAGTATTGTTAGATTATAAAAAAAAGAGCCAATAGTAAGCGCTGTAGTCAGCACAATCAGCATAATGCGGGGTGGCAGAAACTGCTGGAAGAGTTTGTCGAAATAATCATAATTGCCTTTAACTAATTGCTTTATCCCTTCACCAAAATAACGTACCGCATAGTACAACTGATTGAAAAGCCACCGGGTGCGTTGTTTTACGAACACTTTTCCGGCCGAGACCTTTTCATCATATATCCGGGCATCATCCCGGTACTCAATTTTAATATTATCAGCTAAAAGTTTAAATTCCAATTCTTTATCTTCACCATAAGAATCAATGGTTGCCATATAGTTTTTATAGAGCGAATAGTTAAAGGCCATTCCCGAGCCTATCAGCGCTGAGGATACGCCCAGTTTACGGTGCCCTTTCCGGAAGATGCTGTTATTGATTTCTTCGCTAATCGCATCAAGCAGCGCAAAATAGGTGTTTTGGTTTTTGGCCATGCGGTGTCCCTGGACTGCTGTATATCCCGCATTCAGCGCATCATTCATCAAAGAAAGTACATTTGGAGCCATCACGTTATCTGCATCCAGAATCATAACAGCATCATATTTATCATCAGGTATCTCCTTCATGGTTTTGTTCAGGGCTTTGGACTTGGAACTTTTTTCAAACTCAACGACGTTCACAATTACAGGCAATTCATTCAACTTTTCAAGGGTTTCACGAGAAAACGAATCTGCAATAACGATTACATCATAATAGTCTTTTGGATAATCTTGTTTGGTAGCCTCTCGGGCAACATCAACAATTACCTGGTCTTCTTTATACCCCGGAATCAACACCACAAACCGGTTAAGCTTCTGCCGGGCAGGGGAGGGGGATTTTCGTTTAAGTCTTGATGCAAAGGCATAGGTAAAGAAATAAAGCGAGGCTATGCCTAAATAAAACAAAAGCACATACTGCAGGACATTTAAAATTGTATAAAAAATCGCCATATTGCTGAGTTTAATTATAACATCGGATTCTCATGTATTGTTTTATCAAACATATGATGCATATGCCATCCCACTGCACGCAGAAAAGCATGAAAAAGCTTGATTTTCCCCTTTAACAGAATTACAAGTGCATTTTTTGGAATAGCTACAAAAAGCTGATAAAGCATGCCCAAGACAAACTTTTTTCCAAAAATATTTCTTCTCATATACACCATTCTGTTTCTATAAAGATAGTAAATTTTTAAAGCGCTCAACTTTCCTGTAGAAATTGATTCTTTATGATAAACTAACGAGTTATGAACATAATGTATTTCGTATCCAGCCCTTTTAATCCGGTCGCAATAGTCGGCTTCCTCGTAATACAGGAAAAAGATGTAAGACATCATGCCTAACTCACGAATCAGGTCCATAGGAACCATCATTGCGGCGCCGTGGGCATAGGCCGTTTTTCTGTCCTCGTCATGTTGACCAAGGTCTTGCTCCCGGTATCCATAAGCAAAATTTCTGATGGTTATCGGGTTCATATCCGTATAACCGGCATATTGAATGGTATCCGGAGTATGAAAAAAACGAATTTTTGGCGAAACGGCTCCGGTTTTCGGATTCGTTCTGAATTTTTCAATCAATGGCTCCAAAAAATCGGGCCGCACTTCCGTATCATTATTCAGGAACATCACAAAATCGCCGTTAGCTGCCATAATGCCCATGTTATTGCCTGCTGCAAAGCCGTAATTAATGGGGTTTTTTATCAGCATACAATTCGGATACCGCTGCTTAATTTTATCCGGGTTGCCCTGCGCGGAAGCGTTATCAACCACAATAACCTCAAGGTTTGGATAGGTTACCTTTTGAAGTGATGCCAGCAACAGGCATGTCACTTCACTTTGGTTATAGTTTACCGTAACAATGCTTACCAAAGGGTAACGCTTCTTCATAGTGCCGGGTTTTCATGTATCTTTGGGTTGAATAAGTTTTTTATGTGCCAGGCAATAGCGTTATGGTAAGCTTTAAGTAAATTCCATTTGCCTTTCAATAAAAAAGTTATGTAGTTTTTGGGTATGGATATGAAAACCAGATAAAACAGCGCCATTAAAAACCGGAATCCATGCGTATTGCGCCTCATGTATAAAATACGGCTTCGGTTTAAGTAATAAACCTGCAGTGAAGAATAGAAACCGGTTGATATAGATTCTTTATGGTAAATCAGCGAATTGTGTACATAAAAGATTTTTTTTCCTGATTCGCGGATTCTGAACCCCCAATCCATCTCTTCATAGTAGAGAAAAAAGATATTGGCCATAAGACCAATATCTTGTATTACCTTTCTGGGAATTAACATAGCAGCACCGTGGGCATACCATGTAACGCTGTCTTTATCAAACTGACCTTTGTCAATTTGGTTGAAACCAACAGCATGATTACGTATGGTGAGCTTGTGAATGGAGGTGAATCCGGCAAACTGAAGCATATCAGGCGTGTGATGATAACGGATTTTCGGACTTACGGCTCCGGCTTCAGGGTTATTTTGCAGTTTTTGCACCAAGGGCTCCAAAAAATCAGGCTCTACTTCAGTGTCGTTATTCAACAGCAAAATATAATCTCCTTTGCTGTGACGAATGCCATAATTGTTACCACCTGCAAAGCCTAAGTTTTCTGTAGTTTTAAAGTATAATATTTCCGGATACGCTTCTTTCAGCCAAGAGGAGTCTTCTTTCGGAGAAGCATTATCAACAACAATAATTTCTGTATTGGGATAGGATATTTTTCGGAGCGATTTTAAACACTCGGCAGTCACATCCGAATGATTATAATTTATTGTAACGATAGAAACAAGTGGTGCATTTGCCTCTTTCATGATATAAGTTTATCAGGTGAACAAAACGCTATTTAGAGAACAAGAAAACGTTATATATAGCTTCCTTTACCGAAAACACTTTCGCCCCGTTTTTTCAGTGCTATCATTTCATCATCCAGCCAGGGAGCCATAAACATAAATGCCATGGAAATATAAACCAAAATACCCGAGGGCATCTGTCCAAACACTCCATTTCCGTATGAAGCCCCCATCAGTCCGACCATCCCGGCGATGAGGGCGCTTATTATGAATTTCATCTCGGGGTCTTCCAATCGTGCCATCACGTAGTATGACCCTTTTAAGACAATATAAAACATCATCACCAGGTGTAAAACAAGACCTACAATACCTTGCTCAGCCCAAATCTGCACATACCAGCTATCTGTAGCGATATTAGCCAGAAAGCCCTGCGGACTGAATCGTTTTCCCCAGTTTCCTGCTGACCCAATTCCACCACCAAAAGGTTTATCTTTGAGATAATCCTTGAGCATTTCCTTTGTTTCGAGACGTACTTGCAGTGAAGCATCCTCAGCAGGGCGAAAAGCGGTACGCATTCGGCGAATCTGAGAAATTCCCTGGCCGAGGTAGGTATATCTGAAAAAGACCGTAGCTGCAGTCATCAAAACTAAACCGATAATAATGGCCCTGTAATTCTTAGTGTGAATTAAATAAACCAGAAATCCTACCCCAGGTACGACGATGGCGCCTCGAGTACCTGAAATCATCATGCCATAAAAGCCGGCCAGCGCCATGGTCCAAAACACCACCTTGTTTTTGAATCCGCTGAGATGCAGTGCCAAAATCGTGCCAACGACAAACGCTACCGCCTGTGCAGCGCCAAACTGTCCTGCATCGCTGAGAAATGAAAATATCCGTAATTCCCCGAAAATAATATGCGTTACAGCACCCCCTTCGTCTAACCATCTTTGCTCTGCAAAATCAGGCCCGAACATCATCTGCTGAACTCCTTTCAGAGTAACTAAAACCGTCCAGAAAGCCCACATATAGAGAAAAACATAGACGTATTTCACTCTGTTGAAAATCAAGAATGTGATAGGGATAAGCAACAGCATGTAAAGCGACATCCCGCGCATCGCATAAAACCATGCAGTTCGGCTAAGCGATAAAGGATTAAAAAACTGGGCTACCGAATACAAAAACCATATCAGGGCAATTAGTGTTAGCTCATTCTGAATGGGCCGCAAATCCAGTTTTTGATAAAAATATTTGAAAAAGATAGCAATATAAGTTAATACTAGCACGCCATCGATCCCTAAACCCAAAGGAACTCCCGGTATATATCTGCTTAAACCGATTGCCGAAAATGCCAGAATAATAATTGTATATACACCAATTCTCGGGTTGATGAAAAAACGGTTCAGGTAAATCAATACAAGGGGTATGGCGATTAAAATTGCGGCTGTTTTCATCCCTCCTGTAGAGAGAATATAACCTAACCCCACTGAAAATAAAATGAGTAAAACCAGCGATAATGGATCTCGCAGCATCATAGCCCCGGTTTTATTTCTGCTTATCGAACTCATTAAATCACAACGTTTTGTTTTTCAATTTATCTGTAAACTTAAACCAATAATCCTGATAAAAACGCCAACCTTCAATAAGAATGTTACGCATGTGTACATCAATTTCGTTTCGAAGATAGCCATATCCCACCAACATTCCAACAATAGTCATCAAAATAGTAACCAAAGCAACGCCCTGTAGTGTGAAATAGAAGCTGAATTGCGCGCTGGCAGAGAACAGGTTATCAAAAGCAAGCCCGGTGTTAAAAAGCAGTGTGATTAAAGCTACTCCTAAAACATATTTCATTACTACAAAAATAACAAAAACATCCCCAATGATATTGGCCAGTGTCATCCATATTACTTTAAAAAAGTTTTTTCGTGGTCGGTTTAAACTGTCCAGCGCCACACCTGTAAAACGATCAATGGGAAGCAAAAGGCCGTAAATGGCAAAAATTCTGAATATATCGGCTGTATGAACATATTGATGGCCTCCTAAAATAATAACAAATTCCTCGGCAAAAATGAACCCGAAAACAGCTACAGGCACTAAAAGGTAGGTGATGGCTCCGGCGTAAGTATAGTAGATTTTTTTAAACTCCTGGTAGTTTTTGTTGATGCTGGCTTTCGACATCATAGGGTATGCTGTGGCCATAAAGCTGCGAATGGGAATTTCGATGATTTCAGTTAACTTAAGTGGCACACTATACATTGCTACACCCGTAGTACTCATAAATGTACTGATTCCCAGTATAAACGTATCAGAACTTTTAAGTAAATTGCTGCCTATTAGTGTTCCGGTGGTGTATTTTCCAAAATTCAGGATGACTTTATTGGCGTTTTGGGTGGTTTTGCGGATGTACTTTAGGCCATCCCATTGCACAACCATAGTAAAAATACTTGTAACTAATTGTAAAGCAAGATAAACAGCTACAACCACATCAATAGCATAGCCAAAAATAAAAAGGTTAAAAACCAGGAAAACAACAAAAGAGCCGGTCTGAATAATTCTTATGATCAGCACTTTTAAAAAATCCTGGTCGGCCTGTAGAATGGATAAGGCGTTATTAAAGGGCAAATTCAAAAAAGCGAGCAATGGATACCACAAAAAGAACAATCGGTACCCGGAAGAAACGGTAAGATCGGGAAAAGCAAAACGGGCTAATAACAAAATAACGGCAACAACTGCACTGACAATAAACCCGATAACCCAATTTGAGCCAATGAGGGTTTCGCGTTCTTTTCCTTCAGCTCCAGCCAGAAAGCGCACTATAGCAGTCCGTGTGATGCCAAAACGCAACATCTCAAGAAAATTGCCGGCAGTAATAAACAACACCCACTCTCCGAAATGGTCTTTAGTTAATGTACGGGTGAGCAAAACGAAGCTAAAAAACCCGAACACGGCCACAGACAGATTGCTGGCCAGGGATAATACATTTTTGTTTGTCAGGATTTGCTTTATGAAACCAACCACTTCTTATTGATTCTGCGGTTCGTCGTCCTTAAACTTAATTCTCACCCTGAAAGGCGCAGTAGCTTTATGCTTAAAACGTTTCCATGCTGTATGACCTGTACGCGGAATACCGTGAAGCATTTCATCGATAGCATACTTATCAGCCTGGTTAAGAATAAACATCGGCTCTTCGTTGGAAACCTGCATAAAGTTTTCCAATGCCATTTGGTCTGCATTTTTCCAGCTTTCTGTTGCTTTTGAAACAAGGAGAGAGCCATCGATTGTTTTCATCAAATCTAAAGGATAAGAATTGTGAATAATAGACGGAATTTCGAGCAGAATGTAATCATACTCTGCATTATCAGAACGCAGGGCAGTGGAATCAAGTAATTGTTTTACATGATCAATTTCAAAAAAGCGGTTATTGATGTCATAAATATATTCGCTTTCAATAAATTGCTGGTCATTGGTTTGCTTGTAATTCATATACAGTACGTTAGACTCGTACGATTCAAGTTTTTCTTTAAGATGATGTCCTACGGTGGTTTTTCCGGATTCAGGCTGTGTACTGAACAAGAGGATGAAGTAGGGTTTCACCGGTTTGTTGATAGAAGTATGCCTTAACTGCAGGCTTAGATTCTGTATAATGATTTCGGTTAATCTGCTGATTGAGTATGGCAAATCTATACTTTCATCCTGGATATTCAAATCCGGGAATATACCGGCCATTTTCAGGCTTGTAGCTTTTCTCAACTGTTCGGGAGACCTGTTGGAATTGTCGAAATACTCCAATACAAGGATGACAAAAACAACCAAAATTAGACCCAGGAAGCCTGCCGCTAACATGAGTATTTTGGTATTACCGCCGGTTACAGTGAGCGGATAATAGGGTTCATCCACCACTTTTATATTTGATGTCATATCAAGGTTTTGCTGCCTCATACGAGCCTCGTTCAGGCTACGTAGCAATTCCAGGTATTCTTGTTCATTGACATCGATTTCTCTTTCGATGCGTTTTAGCGTTGCTCCAAGCGGTGCAAAAACAGCATAGATCTCTTTATACTCTTCTTTCCTTCCCTGTAAAACAGCCAAACTTGCTTTTGCAGACTCGTATTCTATTACATTTTGCAACCAGTTATTCAACAGATCCTCAATGGGAACGCCTTCTATGGTTTGCTGATACATAAACAATTGGTCGAGGTAAAGCTTGATCTCATCTTCTAATCGTTCTTTTTTTGCCTGGAGTTCTCTAACGCCACGCGAAGTAATGTCGTCATAATCCTGAGCAACTTCATTAACGATTAGTTTTTCTGTAACTTTAGAAAGTTCATTACGTTTATTTGTCAGCATGTCGCTTTTCAGGAAAATACTGTCTTTTTTCATGAGTTTGGATTCCAGTTTATCAAGAGAAGCCCTTGCCCCCTGCATATCCACCATCTTATCCTGATACGTTTTATCAAGCTCTTCTTTTTGTAATGCGATTGCCTCGGTTTGCTCGCTGTAATTAATAAGGTTGTTTTTTTTGTTGAACTCTAACAAACGGTCTTCAGCCGCTTTTAATTTTTCGTTGGCTTTGCGTACTTCTTCTTTAAAATAGTTTACCACCTGGTCGGTTTGACTTATGCGTAAGCCCTTGTAATTATTAATGAAAACACCGGTAAGAATTTTCAGCGTTTGTTGACAAATTCCGGGATCATCAGAGGAATACGTTACTTTAACCAGGTCTGAATTCTGAACACGTGTTATTTGTGCTTTAGAAATGGCCTCAACGCTGTAATGGGGGTGTCCGTACTGCAAAAGTTCATAAATAAAATTGGAGTCACTGCTATGATAATAAGCAGTGAGGTTTTCTACCGTTCTGTAAAAATCATTTTCATCAACACCAGGAGGAATTATCGCATCTTTAGCTCTATGCTTTGTTACTTTTTTATCGGGATTTAAAAAGCCATGCTGTTCCATCACATACTTCTCTGAGTATTTTATAGCATCTGTCTTCTGCTGCCGGCTTTTGGTATCCCGGGGTTTTTCTTTGCTCACAATAATGGTAGAACCTGTTGGAATCTCATTGGAGTTTAAATTGTTCCAGGCCTTTAAATCATTGATGGAAGCGTTGTATTGTCTTGCTATAGAGAATAATGTTTCGTTGGGTTGAATTGTATGATATTGATTTTTTTCTTGTGTTCCTCGGGTTTGGTTTTGAGATTGATGTTTTATAGGCTGATCAGCGCTTACAATCAAACGATCGCCTACCTTTAGATCGCCATCCTGCAAGTCGTTCATCCGGATTAGTTGTCCTACCGTTAAGTCATACTGAGCTGCAATAGATGCAAGCGATTCACCATATCTGACCATATGATGCATAACATCATCCTTTGTTTTTGTTGTGTCGCCGTTATTCTTTTCAGATTCTATATTATCTGGCTGTGCACTACCAATGGGTTGGTTTTTCATTCGGTTTAATTCGTCTTCCATTTGCTGAATCTCATACTCACGCTCTTTGATTTGTTCCAATTTGTCCCGCTCAGCGCCGGTACGGCCATACTTTACTACCAAATCCTTGACTTCTTTGGGAACAATATTTTGCAACTGACGGTAATTTTGTTCAGAAATATACTGTTTGTTGTGTTTTTCAAGACTCAAGTGTTGAGCCAGAAGTTTTATAGCTGTTTGCTCCTTGGTGTTTCTGGAACCGATGATATTAATCAGGTTGTCGAACTGCATATTTGTCCCGTAAAAGTCTAAATTAGTTCTTTCCTGATTTTCAAGAGAATATCCGGAAGCGATTCCTGTATATATTGTTGTTTCAGATGTAAACGCCTTGGGTTGCCTCTTACCGAAAAAATATACTGAAACGACCAAAATAAGTGGTACACCAATCAGCAATAACAAATTCGCTTTAAGAAGCCTGAAGAATTGATTGAAATCCATTATTCAAGTCCTTTAATTTGGTTAAACTTCATCCCTACCATATTTTGTAGCAGATCATATGCTGTTTCAAATTCAGCTCTTGCTTTTTCATATTCAATGGCTCCCCGCGTAGCAATTTCTTTTAGCCGGGTTATTTCCGCCGTGGAGATCTGGCCGTTGACAAACTCGTTTTCAGCCATCTCCATTTGAATTTTAGTATAATGCTGATAATCATTATTTATTTTAAGAATTTTTTGTTGTTGCGCTAAGGTATTGTATAGCTCAATTACATTGGCCCTGACTTCTTGCCGGTTGATTTCCTGTTGTGCCATAGAAATTTCCACCCATTTTTTTTGCTTATTGATGCGATTTCTTCGGTCGACCCAGGATGTCAGCGGAAAACGAATAGCAAATGCAAAATTAAAATTCCAACGGTGCGACTGAGTAAGGTAAAAGCGGTCTAATCGTGTTAATTCATCCTTATCATTAAAGTAATATTGTCCGTAATTAAGTTCGGGTTCAAAATAGAAATGTTCAAGGTAATCACGTTGGGTTGATTTAACTTCATATCTGTAATAATCTGTACGCATCTTTTCTATTGTTACCTGGGGCGCGTTTGCCACGGCAGAATCCAATAAAGCTTCCAGGGGTGGCAGATAATCTGTAATATCATCGCTTAACGGGTCAAAATAGTCATCACCAGGTCTTTGTGCAACAGCGGTGTGGTACAACGTAACAACTACTATAATAAGGATCACTTTCCTCATAAAGAATCGCATTTTCATTTTTTTCATTTTAAAAGCCTTTTAAGGCAATAAACTGCAATTTACTATAACTTTACATTTACTTTAAAACGAAAAGTGTAAAGTTTTCAAAAAGTTTTAAACAATTTTATATTTTTATGCTCCATTTTTGTTGTTTTCCTTCGATTTAATTTACCAAAAAGGGACAACAAATTCGGATTTTAAACATTTTCTTTTTGAAAAAGCGCCGGAATTGTCATAAAAATGATTTTCAAATCCAGCCAAAATGAATTATTCCTGGCATATTGATTATCAAGTGCTTTCCGCTCATCTTCAGACATTTCACTTTTTCCGCGCTTATAAACCTGCCAAAGTCCCGTTATACCGGCAGGGCCTAAGAATCGTTCGCTCCATCCGTCAGAAGTCAACAACTCTGCTTCGTATAAAGGCAATGGCCTGTTTCCTACAATAGACATATCGCCTTTAAGCACATTAAATAGTTGCGGTAGTTCATCAATACTGGTTTTCCGGATAAAAGTGCCCACTTTCGTTATACGGGGATCATCCTTAAATTTGATAAAAGCCGATTGTGTTTTTGAGCGTTTTTGCCTCAGGTACTGATTTTCACATATTTCTTTCCCGCCAATGTAGAGTATTGGAGAACAGGGTTTCCCTAAGCGTTCACAATCAGGACAATTTGCATCCACTTGTTCGTCATTCTCATTCTCGAGATCTTCTTTGGTTTTATATTGATTCAGATGTTCCAGGTCTTTAAGCATTTTATCTGCCCCGGTATACATGGAGCGGAATTTAAGGAAATCAAAAACATTATAACCAGTACCTACGCGCTTGGATTTATATACAATCGGACCTTTTGATTCAAGGCGTATTGCCAGGGCGGTAAGCAGGAAGACAGGCGATAACAAAATAATGACCAGCGAGGCAAAAACAATATCAAAAGCCCTTTTGAAAAGGGGAATCTTATACTCCTGGCTTTGCGGTTCTTCGTTTTGTTTAACAGCGATGTTTTTTTTGTACTTTTTCAAAAAGGAGATGCGCTGATATAACCGATCCAGATTCAATGGTACCCGGTATAAATCATCTATTTTGTTGTTAACCGATTCTTGAAAAACTTTCGGTTCAAAATCATGCGCGATTAAAATAAAAGGTATTTCAGGATTAATGTTTTTTTTCTGAAGCAGTTTATAGGTTTCGATCCCATCTATTCCAGGAATATGCACTTCACAAAGTATCCCGTCAACATCCGGATAATGAGCAAGAAAGTTCAACGCTTTCAGACTATTTTCCTTAACGGTGACAGTAAAGAATTCATTTTCTTCAAAAGGTTTAATATTTCTTACATCACCCCCAATATAAAGAATATGATAAACGGGCTTTGATTGTTGTTCCTGTTCCATAAACCTGTTTTATTTCGGAATTTGATTAACTATTTTCGTGCCAAATGCAATTCAATCCTTAGCTCGAGCTCTTCAGGATTAAAAGGTTTTACTATATAATCGTTGGCGCCCAGTTTCAGTGTCTTTATTTTTTCTGCGCTACTTTCAATGCCTGAAAGCATAATCATGGGAATTTCCTTAAAATAACCGCTGGCTCTTACATTTTTTATAAACTCATATCCATCCAGGTTTGGCATTTGTATATCTACAACAATCAAATCCGGAAAGTTTCCTTCCTGCAGCCAATTCAAGCCCTCTTCACCATCGCTCTTGGTAATAACGTCATATTTTTTTTTCAGGTAGTTTTCCAATAAAACCCGGATGGTTTTTTCATCATCAATGACTAGTATTTTCTTTTTCATAGACTGAATATTTGCATGCAATTCTTGGTTTATTCAACAACTCAAACAAAAATAGGAATTTATTTGAATATGAATACGTTTATCTTGTCAAATTTGTTTCATTTATGGAAAAGCCTTTGTATTCTGTTTCATATTATTATGACGATTTTATTGCTCTGAAAGAATTTTTTCGTATGCTTGAATTTCATCGCGGTATTTTGCTGCTGCAATAAAATCCAATTCTTTTACGGCTTTCTCCATTTCTTTTTTGGATGTTTTTATGGCCTTTTTCAATTGGTCTTTATTCATATACTTTACCACAGGATCGGCTGCAGCGTCAGTTTGTTCCGGTCCGGCATAATACGGTTTTTCTTTTCCCGCACTCATATGCTGATTAAAAACCTGTTCGTGCGACTTAACAATAGGTTGCGGGGTTATATTGTGTTCTTCGTTATATTTAAGTTGTTTTTCTCTGCGCCGGTTGGTTTCGTCAATTGTCTTTTGCATAGATTCTGTAACTTTATCAGCATACATAATCACCAAAGCGTTAAGATTACGGGCAGCTCTTCCTGCGGTTTGGGTTAATGAACGGGCTGAGCGAAGAAAACCTTCCTTGTCGGCATCTAATATGGCTACCAAAGAAACCTCGGGTAAATCAAGTCCTTCGCGCAGTAAATTAACGCCTACCAAAACATCGATAACGCCGGTGCGCAGGTTATGCATGATCTGTACGCGCTCCAGTGTTTCCACATCTGAATGAATGTATTGCGATTTAATATTTAAGTTTGAAAGATATTTTTGTAGCTCTTCGGCCATTCTTTTCGTAAGTGTTGTCACCAAAATCCGTTCTTGCTTCTGGATGCGACCGTAAATTTCTTCAAGCAGATCATCAATCTGACTTTGGCTGGGTCTTACTTCTATAATTGGGTCTAAAAGGCCTGTGGGGCGAATCACTTGTTCAACCACAACGCCTTCTGACATTTGCAGCTCATAGTCGCTGGGTGTAGCGCTTACAAACAATACCTGGTTTATAAGGCTTTCAAACTCTTCAAATTTCAGCGGCCGGTTATCCATGGCGCTGGGCAGGCGGAATCCGTACTCTACTAAATTTACTTTGCGCGAGCGGTCTCCGCCATACATAGCTCTGATTTGAGGAATGGTCACATGACTTTCATCAATCACTATCAAAAAATCATCCGGGAAATAATCAAGCAAACAGAACGGCCTTGAGCCTTGATTGCGTCCGTCAAAATAGCGGGAGTAATTTTCTATTCCAGAACAGTAGCCCAGCTCTTTCATCATTTCCAGGTCATACGTTACTCTGTCTTCAAGTCTTTTGGCCTCTAAATGCTTTCCATTTTCTTTAAAATAGGCTACCTGTCTTACCAAATCGTCTTGAATATCTCTTATGGCTTCCTGCATTTTGTCTTGTGAAGTTATAAAGATATTGGCGGGATATATTGTAAGGTCCTCATAACCCGTGACAATCTCTCCACTCTCAGGTTCAAATGATTCTATGGATTCAATTTCATCACCCCACATGGAAATGCGATATGCTTCATCCGCATATGCGGGAAAAATATCGATAATATCTCCCTTTACCCTGAAATTTCCCCTGCTAAAATCGGCCTCTGTGCGGGAATACAAGCTTTCCACAAACCGGTGAAGCAATTGGTTACGGCTGATTTCCTGTCCTACAGTCAGGGAAATGACGTTACTGGTAAAGTCATCCGGATTACCAATACCATAAATAGATGATACAGAGGAAACCACAATAACATCCCGACGTCCCGATAACAGGGAGGAACTGGCGCTGAGACGCAACTTTTCAATTTCTTCATTTATCGACAGGTCTTTTTCTATATACACATCCGTAGTAGGAAGGTAGGCCTCAGGTTGATAATAATCGTAATATGAAACAAAATATTCTACGGCATTATCCGGGAAAAACTGCTTGAACTCACTGTATAACTGAGCGGCCAGGGTTTTATTATGACTCATAACCAACACCGGCCGGTTGATTTGCTCAATGACATTAGCCACCGTAAATGTTTTACCGGAGCCGGTGACCCCAAGTAAAGTTTGGGCAGTGTCGCCCCGTTGCAATCCTTCCGTAAGTTGCCTGATAGCGTCTGGTTGGTCGCCTGTAGGCTGAAAGTTTGATTTGATCTGAAATTTCAAATTGGCTTCTTTTTGGCAAAATTATAAATTGTCTGATAAATAACCACTTTACAACACAATACCAATGTTATTGTTTGCTGATGAGTGCGGTAACGGGAAAATGATCAGAAGCTGATTTTGAAATGCAGTTGTATGATAGCGTCCTGTATTTTTCATCATGTAAAATGTAATCTATCCGGATGGGAGGCAGGTTTTCGTTATGCGTGTTACTCATACCGGCCTTTTTATTCTTTTTAAAGGTATCTTTTAAACCGGCGCGTCTGATTTGATGATACGCATATGACATCGGTGTGTCATTAAAGTCTCCCCCCAGTATGACCGGGTAAGGAGACGATTCAATATGCGATGTCAAAACCCGGACTTCTGCGGTTCGGGTTTGATACCCCAGTTTGAGTTTGCGAATGATACTGGAGGCTTGTTTTTGCGATTCCGGATCATTTAAATGAATGCCCTGATCAAAAATGGATTTTTCTTTGTCCAGATAATTGGAGGCCAACTGCAAGTTATAAATCCTCAGCGTATCATTTTCAATCAACAAATCGGAATAAAGCGCAAAAACCCCGCCTTTGCTAGAAAGGAAACCTTCTTTTACAGAGGGGAACCGTGAAGCAGTATGTAAGTTGCTCTTTTCATGATGATTGACCGTCTTTGTGCTTTGCAGACTGGGATAAGACTGAATATATGAATTAAATTCTTGCGGGCTAAGGTGGAGCTCCTGAAACAAAAGTATATCGGCGTTTATACTGGCTGTAATATTAAAAACCTCAGCCTGCGAAGTGAGATGCTTATTACCCGATGTGGATTGCACATTGTAAGACATTACCCGGAAGCTACTGTCGGGTACAGTCTTTTCCGATTCGGGGAAAATACGAATATGATTACCGATGTGATTCCACCCTAAAAGTATAATTACAAGTGATATAAGGAGAAATCGACTCCAAAAGACTAACCAGAAAAGGGCGAAAATCACATTGATTGCCAGAAAAACCGGATAACCCAGGCCTATTAACCCTATCGGCCAGAAAAAGTCAGCCGCAAGGTGAGGCGCCATATAGCTAAGAAGCAAAAGCAGCGCAAAAAAGGCATTAATCCGGGATAAGATGCCTTTCAATATCCGGTTATGTACAGACTGCTTTTTCATTTGCTACATTTTCCTGCTTTTGCCTTGATTATATCATGCTAAATTATGTTTTCCGGGGCTTTTGCCGTCACCAGTTGTTTTTTTCAATAATCTCAAATCCTATCTGTTTAATTGTTTTTGAAAAGTCAATACCGTACTTACAGGATAATGATCTGAATAAGGTAGCGAATACGTGTTAAACCAGTGTGATTTAAAATGATCATCATAAAAAATATAATCTATCCTAAAGTAAGGCAAACCGTCACGGAATGTTTTTCCAAAACCTTTTCCATGAGCCAGGAATGCATCATCTAATTCCTCATTAATCAACTTATAGGTATAAGATAGCGGTGTCCCGTTAAAATCACCGCATAGAATAGTAGGATAAGGTGAATCCGAGATTATTGCTTCCAGCTCTCGAGCCTGAACAGCCCTCTTCATAAAGGCATTTTCTATTTTCCAATACATGTTTTTAATGTCTTGTTTTACAGTATCACTTCTGACTCCATGTGATTTGACATCCTCCATCAGCGCCAGATCTGCTTTCTCAAAATGCCAGGATTCCATGTGAGTGTTGATAATGCGTAAAGTATCTTTTTCGTATAAAATATCAGTTAAAATACAATAATTTCCGGCGCTGTTATGAAATTGATGCCGTTGGCGGTTAATGACCGGATAAGCTGAAAAGGTAGCAATACCCCAGTGATGCTCTTTGCGAAGCGTTTGAAAGAAATCCACATGGTATTCACGTGCCGGCAGAACCTGCAGTAATGAATCAACGACAGCTATTGTGCCTGTATCTTCAGTATAAAATTCCTGTAAACATAGTATGTCGGGTTTATTGTTGCCCAGGAACTGATAAATCTTTTGGTGAGTATTGTTTGAGGGGTCATTTCTGTATCTGTAAATATCAAAAAGCTTTACATTGTAGGTCATAACGTGAATACCGGTATCAGGTCTTTCCGGAGTGGATTTTATCCGGGGCTGGAATGTGTGGCCAATATGATTCCATCCGACAATGATGGCTAACAAAGAGAAAACCAGGAACATTTTTTTTCTCAAAAGCCAAAATATGACGAAAAGTATATTTAAAATAAGCCAGAATGGGTAGGTTAGTCCGAAAAAAACAGGAATCAAAGTCGTTAAAGGACTCACATGATATCCGGCATAAGAAATCAGCAGCCCGGCAATAGCCAGCAGATTCAGTACTTTTAAAAAGACTGAAAACCAACCTGATGACTTATTCTCTTGGTTTTGATTATAATACATTTTATTGTTTGCTGTTTCTGAAAAGGATTTCTTTTTCTTCTTTAGTGAGACTTTGATACCCTGAGCGGGATATCTTTTCAAGGATCTCGTCCATACGTTTTTGGTTTTGAACCTTTCGGGCATTGTATTCCTCGTCGGTCATGGGTTTACGGTTAACATAAACATCCTCGAAATGATGTCTTTTTTTGGATGTAAACCTGATTTTTGGCCATTTGATGCGATCAAAAAACGTAGCCAGGTCTTTGCCTTTCTTCAGGTTACGGGCGTACAGAAAACCCCATACTGCGCCGCCCAAATGCGCAATGTGTCCGCCTGCATTCCCGCTCTGGATACTAAAAATATCAATCACAATAAAAATAATGGCGATGTATTTTAGCTGCATCCTGCCAAAGAGAAACAAAACAACACTATATTCAGGTACATATGTAGCAATGGCAATCAGGATACCCAAAACAGAAGCCGATGAACCTAAAGCAAGGGCATACGGCAGCGAATCAGAAAAAACCGGAAAAACATTAAAGGCAAGAATAAAAAAGGCTGCCCCGAAAAGTCCGCTGAAGATATATGTTTTTAACAATTGCTTTTCAGTGAGGTATTCTATAAAAATCCGGCCGCCAAAATATAAAATGATCAAATTAAAAAGCAAATGAAAAAACCCTTCCTGAAGGAACATGTAGGTAATTAACGTCCAGGGCCTGCCAATCAGTTGAGATATTTCAGAAGGAACAGAAAGCCAGTATGTTATTGTGCTTATGTTAGCCACATCAGATGTGCTGCTGGCTTCAAACAGAAACAGAAACAGATTAATGATGTAGACGACAGCAAAAACCATCAGGTTTATAAGTATAAGCTTGGACAACAAAGACTTGCTCTTTATAAACGTAACAAAGTTTTCTAATGGTGAATTTGTATTGCGGTACATCATGTTAATAAAGTTTGTTGGTATATTTCCAATATTTCAACATCAAAAACCCAAAAAGCATACCTCCAAGGTGTGCGAAGTGTGCCACGTTTCCGCCGGTATTGGCAAACCCTGAATAGAGTTCAATGGCGCCGTATATGATTACAAAATACTTTGCTTTTATGGGAAAGGCAAAATAAATGTAGAGCACAGCATTGGGGAAAAGCATCCCAAAAGCCAGCAATATCCCAAATACCGCTCCGGAGGCGCCAACTACTACAGGCTGGTTCAGAAATGTAGTACGGTATTGGCTCATATAATCCACAGCCATCTGCAGTGCTTTATGCCTGTTAGTTGCTACCATATTGTTAAATTCATTCCAGAATGCATTGAACTCGTTTTGGATTTCATAAGAAATCATCTGAAAATGCTCTGAATTGACAAAAGCCTTAAAGTCAGAAATGGAAGGATCTGCCTGAAACTCTTCTATGGCTTGCAAAACCGGTGATACTTCAATATAAAAAACAATATAGTGAACTAAAGCCGCCCCGATTCCGGTAATAAAATAATAGACCAAAAAACGAGTAGGCCCCCAGATATTTTCCAAAATACGACCAAACATCCACAGCGCAAACATATTGAAAAAGATATGTGTAAAACCGCCGTGCATAAACATGTAGGTTATGAACTGGTAAGGGACAAATTTTTCCGCAGCAAAATAATGCAGTCCCAGGCGGTCGATTAAGTCAATACTAAAGGCATTCTGGAATGTAATGGTTGCCAGGAAGAATATCCCGTTAAGGATTAACAGATTTTTAATCACGGGAGGAAGCAGGCTCCAACCTCCGGGTCTGAACGATTCTTGATTCATTTTTTACCTATTTAAATTTTTCTTCAATTTCATCCGGCGAAATAATGGCCACCGTTTTTTTCCCTGATGGAGATTTATCGGGCACCTGGCAAGCAAACAAGCTATTAATCAGGTTTTTCATCTCTTCTGTGGTTAGCGCTTTCCCTGCCTTAATAGCCATATTCCCTGCCATGGCCCATGCCAGACTGATTTGCCGGTCGTTTTCAAGCGCCTGGTAATTCATTTTGTAGCTCTCAAGCATGCTGTCTAAAAATGCATTTGCATCTTCCTTCTCATTTAAATCATCAGGCAACCCGTTTATTACGTAAGTGTTTTTTGTGACCTGCTTAATATCAAAACCGGTGTAAGCCAGATAATCTTTGAGTTCCTCAACAATTTCAGCATCTTCACCTGAAAAAGTAACATTTTGCGGGAATAATTGTTGCTGGCTTCCTTTTCGTCTGTTTTTTAATTGCTTGAGGAATTTTTCATATAAAATACGCTCATGAGCAGCTTGCTGGTCTATAAGCATGAGGCCTGACTTAACTACGCTGGCTATATACCTGCCGGAAACCTGCATTATAGTTTCATTATTTCCGCTGCTGCTAAAGTCGGCACTCACAGTTGTTCCCAATTCAGCGTTGTTAGCTTCTTCTTGCTGCTCAAAGGTTGTTTTTGTGGTTAGTTTATATAATTCCGTCCAGTTTTCACGGTTTCGTTTTTGCCTGAATTCATCCATTTGCTTTTGTGTGCCCTGAGTATTCCTGAAAGGGTTGTATTCAGGATCAACATGAATGCCCGGTGGTTGTATCCTGGAAGGGTCTTTAGGCGGCCTCAGGTCCATGGTTTGTTCTGTGTCGAAATCTATGCTGGGGGAGAGGTTAAAGCGGCCTATACCTTCTTTTACTACCGACATCAAAACGCTGTAGAGCGCAGCGCCATCCTGAAAATTTACTTCCGTTTTTGTAGGATGGATATTAATATCAATTCGTTCCGGTGGAACCTCAAAGAAAATAAAATAGGTAGGATAATACCCTTCCGGGAGCAGTTCCTGGAAAGCTTTATTCACAGCATGATGAAAATAAGGGTGACGTATAAACCGTTTGTTGACGAAGAAATATTGCTCACCGCGTTTTTTGCGTGCATACTCCGGTTTACCGATGTAACCCGTAATTTTTGCCATGGATGTCTCCGATTGTATAGGTACAATTTTTTTATTGAACGAAGCGCCAAAAACATCTACAACACGTTTCTTCAGGGAGGTTTTATCCAATTTGTATACAGGCGACTGATTATGAATAAGGCTGAAGCGTATCTCCGGATATACCAGGGTGATCCGCTGAAATTCCTCTAATATGTGGCGATATTCGGCATTTTCGCTTTTCAGAAAATTCCTTCGTGCAGGAACATTGTAAAACAAATTTTTAACACGAATGGTCGTTCCTGTAGCTGCTGCTGAGGGTTGTTGCTCTTTCACCTCAGAGCCTTCAATTCGGAGCAATGTAGCCATTTCATCGGAGGTTCTGCGCGAAAGAATATCCAGGTGCGAGATAGCAGCTACCGATGCCAGCGCTTCACCGCGAAATCCCATCGTATGTATCGAAAACAAATCATCGGCTTTCCGGATTTTTGAGGTAGCATGGCGTTCGATGCTCATGCGTGCATCGGTTTCAGACATACCGGCTCCGTTATCGGTTACCTGTATCAGGGTTTTACCCGCATCTTTTATAATCAATTCTATATCATCGCTGCCGGCATCTATCGCATTTTCCATCAGTTCTTTCACTACGGAGGCCGGACGTTGAATCACTTCTCCTGCAGCTATCTGATTGGCAACATTATCAGGCAATAACTGAATGATATCGGGCATTTCAGGGAATTTTCCTTTTTATCCAAAAATTAAAAATAACAATAGCGCTACAATTACAAAGTAAACCAAAGTGGTGGTATTCGATTTCCGCTTGGCTTTTCGGTGCCATTTCCGGGATATCTCTTCCCGCAACCTTTCCCCGCTGTCAGAGAGTCTTTGTTCTCTGGCACGGCGACGCGCTTCCAGCGCTTCTTTTTCCGGATCGAAATACCGTGGCTTGTACGTAAATGTACGCGGTTTTCGGGTATTAAACATTACAATTTTCATAACACTGCCATTTTAATGCAAAGGTATTATAAAATTACCTTTTTGGCACATGTTGGTCAGTGTGCAGGAAAGATTTTATCGGGGTTAATCTTGATAGCTTATGGTTGAAAAACATTCGTTGCACGATTAAATTGTTTTATGATATCTATTCGCCATGTCTTATTTATGTGTGTAAAAGATTGTAAAAATTCCAAAGAATGTTGACCTTTGCATCAGAATTCGGGAATCCGGTGCGTACTGAATGAATACAAATCCGGAGCTGTACCCGCAACTGTTATCACCGTTACTGTATTTGCTAAATACCACTTTTGAGCGTCAAAGGGAAGGTGCAGGTATGAAGGTGTAAGCCAGGATAACGAATTCATAAACAAACATGCTTTCGGGATGAAAAGCGCAACACCATGAAACAATACTTGATTTTACCGATTTTCCTTTTTTTGATGATTTTCATTTCCTGTTCTCCCGGCGAAAATCAGGACAATACCAAAAAAGCTACAGCGCCTCATAAGTTTGCTCAACTTTTTGTCATTGATACCCTCAAAGGGTTTCCTCTTATTACCTTGAAAAGCCCGTGGAACAATGATGCAGTAGAAGCCAAATTATGGATGGTGGATCATGCTTCGCAAATACCTGATACACTACCTGAGGACGTACAAATTATCCGAACACCGGTAAGATCTGTTAGTGTGATGTCCGGCACTGATGTTGCCTTTCTTGATTTACTCGGAGAACTTGATAAAGTGAAAGCGGTTGGCGAATTTAAACTTATAAAGAACCCGGTTCTAAGACACCGGATTGAACAGGGAGAGATAAAAGAGACCGGCACAAACGGAGCCTTTAAAGAAGAACAGTTCCTGACTGTTAATCCTGATGTTGCTTTTATTACATCCTATCAAAACCAATCTGTTGAAAAACTGAAGCGTTTGGGTATAAAGGTTATACCTGTATCCGGATATATGGAAAACCATCCGCTGGGCAGAGCTGCATGGCTTCGGTTTTTTAGCTGTTTCTTTAACAAGGAAAAGCTTGCAGACAGCCTTTTTCAGCAAACTGCAAGAAAGTATTATGCACTTAAGCGTATGACAGACAGTCTCAGTAATAAACCCACCATATTTTCAGGCAAGACCTATGGAGGTATCTGGTATCAGCCGGGTGGAAGAAGTTTTATTGCAAAATTATTTAAGGATGCAGGTTTGGATTATTTATGGCAATCCAACACGTCAGCAGGTGGCGTACCCTTAGATTTTGAAACGGTATATTCACGTGCAGCCAATGCCGATTTCTGGAGATTGGTAGTGAAACATCCTGGAAAATTCAGTTACAACAAATTATTACAAGAGGATCCGCGTTATGAAGATTTTAAAGCTTTTAGAGAAAGAAAAATCATCATGGTGAATGTGGCTGATGTAGATTATTATGAAAAAGCGCCAACGGAACCGGATGTTATTTTGGCTGATTTGATTCATGCCGTTCATCCGGGCCTGCTAAAGGATTATGAGCCGGTGTATTACAAAATATTACAGCCATGACGTATCCTGCTCATACAGCCTTTTTACCACGCATATCCTGGAAAGCGCTTTTGTTATTAACTTTTTTGGTTTTCTTTTTTTTGCTGAATTTGTTTACGGGCTCTGTAAGCATTCCTTTTCGGGATGTACTAACCATTTTTTTTTCAGATAATCCGGAAAATATTGTCTGGCAAAACATTATGTTAAAGTCTCGTCTGCCTCAGGCTATTACAGCGCTTACCGCCGGGGCGGCGCTTTCGGTTAGCGGATTGCAGATGCAAACGCTATTTCGGAATCCACTGGCCGGCCCTTCGGTATTGGGGATCAGCTCCGGAGCCAGCTTGGGGGTAGCGCTGGTCGTGTTGCTTTTTCAGGGTGTCGCCGGGATATCGTTTGCACAATCAGGCTGGCTCGGCAGTGCGGGAATTACAGCGGCATCGTTTGCCGGAGCTATGGGCGTTTTGATGATAATCCTCATGGCCTCACGTAAAGTTTCTGACCCTACCGTTTTGTTGATTATCGGTATTATGATTGGCTATGCGGGCGCCTCACTGGTTGGTGTGCTTAAATTCTATTCAGATCAGGCAGACCTTAAAAATTATGTCATATGGGGACTGGGCAACTTTTCTAATGTTTCTTCAGAAGAGCTGGGTTTTTTCGTTTGGCCGGTATTGCTGATGCTTTTGATTTCTTTATTGTTTGTAAAGCCCATGAATTTATACTTGCTCGGTGAGCGTTATGCTCAAAACCTGGGTGTTAACATCAGTAAGATTCGGTTGTTTCTGATTCTCCTTTCCGGGATGCTGGTAGCAATAACTACGGCTTACACCGGACCGATTGCTTTCCTGGGGCTGGCTGTTCCGCACATAGCCAGAAACTTTTTTGTTACCTCAGACAACAGGAGGTTATTGCCACTGACGATGGTGACCGGGGCTGCAATTGCCCTAATGTGTAATGCTGTAGCCCGTATGCCGGGATTCGAAGGAGCGCTGCCTATCAATACCATCACATCTATATTGGGAGCTCCTATTGTTATCTGGGTAATCATGAAACAAAAATCCCGTTTATGAAGCCTGTTTTAACTACATATGATTTGGCTATCGGTTTCCGCGAGAGCGGAAGGGATAAAATCTTACATCAAAACATTTCTCTTGATTTGATGCCGGGTGAGCTGAGTTGTATTTTAGGTCCTAATGGCGCAGGGAAATCGACGCTCATAAAAACGCTTGCCGGGTTTAATAAACCCTTAAGCGGTTCAGTGCAATTATATGACTATGATGTTGGCAACGCTTCATACCGGGAGTTGTCCCATCTTTTGAGTATTGTGTTGACAGACCGGGTTTCGGTTCTACACAGCCGTGTTTTTGACATTGTTTCGCTGGGCCGCTATCCACACACTTCTCTTTTTGCCCGCCTCAGAAAA
Organism: uncultured Bacteroidales bacterium; assembly: GCA_964465045.1. GTDB lineage: Bacteria > Bacteroidota > Bacteroidia > Bacteroidales > JAIPAH01 > JAIPAH01. The sequence goes on from CAYXJS010000002.1 coordinate 57,057, forward strand.
GAAGACTATGATCAAATCCAAAAAGCATTAGACCAGGTTGGAATCAGCCATATGCGCCAACGGCTTTTTGATCAATTGTCTGACGGAGAGAAACAAAAAGTGCTTATCGCAAAAGGATTGGCGCAAGATACACCTGTAATCATGCTGGATGAGCCAACAGCATTCCTTGACTTTCCAAGTAAAATTGAGGTAATGCAGATTTTACTGGACTTAACGAAGACGGCCGGAAAGGCGGTAGTGTTATCTACCCATGATGTGGAGCTGGCTTTGCAGGTAGCCGACAGAATATGGCTTATGGATAAGGGAAAACCCATCATTTCAGGGTGCCCCGAAGATTTAGTATTAAATAATGAACTAAACCGTTTTTTTGAAAAGCAAAATATATTTTTTGATGCATACAGCGGAACATTCCGGCTAAAGACCAAAAACCAGAATAAAATTTCCGTAGAACAAAACCACTGGAAAAGCATTTGGATTAAAAGAGCGCTTGAGCGTATCGGTTATCAAATTGTTGCATCACAGCAGGGCATTTCAAAGGTTTTGGCCGATGAAAGTCTTAATATTTTATTACTTTCGCCAACAGGGAAACAACACGATTTTAAGGATATTGAGTCACTTATTAATTTTTTAAAAGGTTCACGATGAAAAAGTTTTTTTTAAGCGGATTTCTGTTAGCGCTTTTCTTTTCGTTGCAGGCTCAGCGGACTGACATTATGGTTGATGGAATTACAGAAGAATGGGGCACAGCAGAAGTTAACACTTATGATGATGAAACCGGCGACGGAAATGCTGTAGATATCACCTCGCTCTCTGCCACTAACGATGAGCGGTTTTTGTACATTTCATTTACGCTAAGCGAGGAAATGCTGCTGAATAACAATAACAGTCTGAAACTTTACATTGATACGGATAATGATGATGCCACCGGAAATGCCATTAATGGTATCGGTTCTGATTTTCAGTGGAACTTTGCCGAGCGCCGCGGATATTCCGAAATCGATCCGGGATCGCCGGTTTACCATAATCAGATAGATTTTACTGCGCTTCCTACAGTAACATCTGATACGTTTGAAATCAGGATAGACCGTTACGCAACCTTTAAAGGAGAGCCGCTCTTTCGGTCAGATTCTCTGCGCATCGTGTTAAAAGACGGCCTTGCCGGCGATATGGCGCCGGATAGCGATGAAACTTTTAGCTACGCATTTCAAAACATCGAAAACACTTTTCAGCCAAGCAATCTACATCGAAGCGATGCAGTGGATATCCGTGTGATGTCATTTAATGTTTTACACGACGGCATTATCAAACCTGAAAAAAGACCATATTTCCGCCGGATAATCCGCGCCGCAAGTCCGGATGTGGCAGTTTTAAATGAATGCTGGGGTGCAACAACGTCTCAGATAATTGAACTTTTTAATGATTTTATTCCGCTTCCCGGCGGAGCCTCGTGGAACGCTGTAAAGAAAGACGGCGGTAATATTTTGGTTTCGCGTTATCCGTTTGCGGATTCTCACAGAATTCATCATGATATGCGCATTACAGCAGGAATAATAGATTTGCCTGATAATAAATTTGCGGGTGATTTCATGGTTGTAGGCGCCCATTTTCGTTGTTGTGATGCCAATGACGCCCGTCAGCGGGAGGCAGATGCTTTTGCTGCCTTTGTTCGCGAAGCGAAAAAAACGGGAGGAGATTTTTCCATCCCGGAAAACACACCCTTTTTCCTGGCAGGAGACCTGAATCTTGTAGGATATTCCCAGCAACTGGAAACTATTCTTACCGGTGAAATTGTTAACAGTGGTTTCGGCGAAAGCGAAATGCCCGACTGGGACAGCACCCCGCTTTTTGATGTTATCTCCTCGCAAACCGATGATCCGGTAGCTACTACCTGGAGAAGTAATACCAGCTCATACTGGCCCGGAAGGCTTGACTTTACAATTGTTTCCAATAGTGTGGCACAGGTATTAAGCTCATGGATCCTGGATACCGAAGATATGCCCCAGGACAGGCTTTCGAAATTCAACTTAGAGAAAAACGACACTAAAGAAGCATCAGACCATTTGCCTAAAGTTACGGATCTGAAATTTACCGGTCCGCTTTCAGCCCAGGCAACAGAGCCTAAACCAGTAAAGATTTATCCAAATCCCGCTAAAGCAGAGCTTATTCTTGAAAGCATGAAATTACAGTTGGATACAGCCCGTTTTATTAGTATTGAAACAGGTAAAGAGATTGAAGTAAATACATTTGATAAAGCGCATGAAGGCCTTTATCGTTTGGATACGCGCAACCTGCCGGCAGGTATTTATATTTTGGAATTAGTGGGAGATAAAAACCGACATTATGAAAAAGTGGTTATCAAAGATTAATAAGAAGAATGTATTTCAAACAATTCTGGTTTCTGTTGTTTTAGTTTCATCCTTATTATTAATGAATGGTTGTGAAAAGATGAGAAAGGAAGTTGACCTGATTGTAACAAATGCCAGGGTATATACCGTAGATGAAACATTTTCTGTAAAAAGCGCTTTTGCTGTAAAAGATGGACAATTTGAAGCCGTTGGGGATGAAAGTCTTTTGAAAAAGTTCGACGCCAAACGCGTAATTGATTTAAAAGGTAAACCGGTATATCCGGGTTTTATTGACGGACATTGTCATTTTTACTGGTATGGAATAAACCTGAGGGATGCTGACCTTTTCGGTACCCAATCTTTTGAAGAAATTCTTGATATCCTTGAAAAACACGACCAGGAAACAGACAGCCCATGGTTGCTTGGCAGGGGCTGGGATCAAAATGATTGGCCTGAAAAGTCTTTTCCTGATCGTAAGGAGCTTGACCGAAGATATCCAGAAAAGCCTGTCGTTTTAACGCGTATAGATGGTCATGCTGTTTTGGTAAATGAAGTGGCTATGGAGGCGCTGAAAATCACAGAACCGTCGCAGGTGACTGAGGGCGAAGCCATAATTGAAGATGGCAGGCTAACCGGAGTGTTTTTGGAAAATACGGCAAATCAATTTAAAGATGCCGTTCCCGAACCAACCGTTGATGAGCAGCGTGAAGCCTTAATGCAGGCCCAGGAAAACTGTTTTGCTGTGGGCCTTACCAGCTTATTCGATGCCGGGCTGGACAATAAGACGATTAAGTTGATCGAAAGCATGCAGGATGAAGGAAAGCTTAAGATGCAACTCGATATTATGCTGACACCCAA
>CAYXJS010000003.1:0-51179 GCA_964465045.1 uncultured Bacteroidales bacterium
TAATAAAGCATCAAATTTTTTTACTGGATTACGTAATATGCCGTTTATCAGAATTTTATTATAGCCATATTGATAGATTTAACTTATTGGTATTGATATTATTAACCAATAAACTTTAGAATTCTTGCAACCAAAGCACCAAATGACAAATAAATACTTATCAAAAAAATTTGAAATAGATAATAACAAAACATGACTCCCCCATATTTGTGATTTGGGTTTTGATCCCGAAAACTTTCGGGATGTTATTTTAAGTTTTCATTTTCTCTTAACTTTATAGACAGAGGCTAAATAAGAGTTTAAACCCCAATAGTTTGTGCTGAAACTTATTTTAACATGACCGACAATTTGGCTACACTGCTTCAATGTATTATATTTGCACCAGAATTTATGCAAAGCAAATACATGGATATTATTTCTACAGAAAGCTTTATTTTATACAATCTCATTATTATCCGAAACGGAAAAACACTAACTTTACTTCAGGATTAACCAATTCTTTAAAACATGGATTTTAACGACAACAAACAACTAATACTGATCAAGTATGGCGGCAATGCCATGCTGAATGAAGAAATTACAGAAAAACTACTGGCCGGCATTGTAAAACTGCATCAATCTGATTTCAGGATTATACTGGTACACGGCGGAGGGCCGTTTATCAAAGAAAATTTAACACGAGCGGGCTTACAGTCTGAGTTTATTGGCGGGCACCGCAAAACCACCCCTGAGGCTATGAAATACATCGAAATGGCGCTGAAAGGAGAAGTTAACAGCAAACTGGTAAGCCTCATTAACAAATTGGGTGGAAAAGCAGTAGGCCTCTCCGGCAAAGATGGCAAAACGGCTCGCGCGATAAAACGACGCTACTATGATGAAGCGGGCAAAGAACAAGATTTAGGTCAAGTGGGCGATTTGACTGAGGTGAATTCCCAACTCATTCATATCTTGCTGGAACATAAGTTTCTGCCGGTCATCACATCAGTGGCATGGAGTGAAGAAGGACTTGATTTCAATGTGAATGCCGACATGTTTGCAGGCTTTCTGGCCGGAAACCTAAAAGCAGATAAATTCATACTGCTGACAGATGTGGACGGGCTGATGGAAGACCCGGAAAAAAGCAACTCGCTGTACCATAAGCTGACTGTTGAAGAACTCGAAAAGCTCGAGGGTTCTGTTATACAGGGAGGTATGATACCCAAAACCGATGCATGCAAGCTGGCGCTGAAAACCGGAGCAAAAAGCGCTGTTATCACTAACGGCACAAAGCCCGGTTTTTTGATGAACGTTATTAAAGACGAACATTTTAAACAATCAACAAAAATCATCAAATAACATGAAAATAAACTACCAGGAAATTGATCAAAAGCATTATCTGCCTGCTTTTAAGCGCTTTCCGCTAACTATAACGGAGGGAAAAGGCGCCCATGTGTGGGATGATAATGGAAATGAATATATTGACGCCTTAGCGGGAATTGCTGTCAGCAGCCTGGGTCATGGCCATCCGAAAATTGTAAAAGCCATCTCAGAGCAAGCTAAGAAGCTAATCCACATCTCCAACTTTTACCTGACACCGCCACAGGCGAAGCTTACACATAAGCTTACCGAAATATCAGCAATGGACCGTGTATTTTTTGCCAACAGCGGTGCTGAAGCTAACGAAGGCGCAATAAAAATAGCACGAAAATACACGCACGCCAAGGGCCGCGGCGGTGAAATCCTATCTTTTGAAGGTTGTTTTCATGGCCGGACTATGGCTACTATCGCCATGGGAAAAGACACGATGCAAAAAGGATTTGAGCCCATTCCGGAAGGTTTTAAAATGCTACCCTTCAACAATTTGAAAGCGGTCAAAGATGCTGTTTCTGAAAATACGTCAGCCATCATCGTAGAACCGATCCAGGGTGAAGGCGGAATACACTCTGCTAAAAAAGACTTTTTACAAGGATTAAGAAAATTATGTGACATCCATGACATTGTATTAATATTTGATGAAATACAGTGTGGTATGGGCCGAACAGGATATTTCTTTGCGAAAGATTATTTTGATGTTGAGCCAGATATTCTTACCTCTGCCAAAGCGCTCGGAAGCGGGGTTCCGGTTAGCGCCATTCTCACTAACAACAAAGTTGCTGAAACCCTGAATCCAGGCGATCATGGCACCACCTTCGGCGGCAATCCGCTGGCTACGGCAGCAGCCCTGGCTACCATAGAAGCCATGGAAGAAGAAAAGCTTTTAGATGCTGCACAGGAAAAAGGATGCTGGTTCATAACCAAAATGGAGGAGAAAAACCCCGAATCGATAGGAATCAAAGAAATCAGAGGCCTGGGACTCATGTTGGGTATTGAGTTCAACATGGAAGCCAAGCCCATTGTTGAAATTATGATGAAGAAAGGAGTGCTTGCCAATGCCACAGCCGGAAATGTTTTGCGCATCGTTCCGCCGCTGAACATTCCATACGAAGACCTGGAAAAGGTCATTGAAATCATTTATGAATCTGCAAAAGAAGCAAAACAACATGCATAAAATAGGAATCATAGGAGCTACGGGCTATACCGGCTCTGAATTAGTAAGGTTATTATACGCGCATCCTGAAGTGGAAATTTCTGTTATAACGAGCGAAACACACCAGGGGAAAGCGTTTTCAGACATTCATCCGCAATTTACCGGCTTAGTAGATATCACGCTGGAATCAGCACAGGATATCGAAAACCGTAAACTTGATCTGATTTTTCTGGCTTTGCCACACGGAGTTTCCATGGATTTTGTGAAGAAACTCTCAGCATCAAGCGCGAAAATCGTCGATTTATCCGGAGATTTCAGGTTAAGCTCTAAAGAAGTGTACGAAAGTTGGTATCAAAAAAAACATTCGTATCCAGAGGGTTTTAAGAATGCTGTTTTCGGTTTACCCGAACTATACCGCACGAAAATCCGTAAAGCAAAATTAGTTGCCAATCCGGGATGTTTCCCTACAGGAGCGATTTTAGCTACCGCACCCCTCTTAAAAGAAGAGATGATTGAGCCTGACAGGATTTTTATTGACTCTAAAACCGGTGTGACTGGTGCAGGTATTAAAGCTAAAGACGTTACTCATTTCCCGAATGTGAATGACAACTTTAAAGCGTATGGCATCAAAAAACACCGCCACACCATAGAAATCCAGGAAACCATAGCTTATTTTTCCGGGAAACAAGCTACCATTCAGTTCACCCCGCATCTGCTTCCCGTGGATCGCGGAATTTTAACCTCAGCTTATTTCATTCCGGTTAAAAAAACATCCGCAAAGGAAATCAAAACGCTTTTTAATGAATATTATGGTAATGAATCTTTTATTCGCTTGCGCAAAACAAGTCCTGAGTTAAAAAATATCCGGGGCACCAACCTGGTAGATATATACCCCGAATATGATGAGCGCACCGGAAACATCATGGTTTTTGCTGCTTTGGATAATCTTGTAAAAGGCGCTGCCGGACAAGCCATTCAAAACATGAATATTATGCTGGGAATACCCGAGCAAACCGCTTTGGATATTATCCCGTTACAACCATAAAAACAAAGAATTATGAAGACAAGAGTAGACAGCCAAGACATTGTAAACAACATTACGGACGTAAAAGGCTTTTCGTGCTGGGGCGCCCATACAGGAATCAAATCCCTGCGCAGAGACCTGGCAATCATCTTTTCAGAACAACCGTGCAATGCAGCAGCCGTTTTTACACAGAATGATATGGTGGCCGAACCGGTAAAACTATCGCGTAAGCACATCAAAGATAACTTAGCGCAGGCTATCGTTATCAATGCCGGAAACGCAAATGCCGGCACAGGAGCGCAAGGCTATGAAGGCGCTGAAGCTATGGCCAAAACGCTGGCGGAAAAATTGAAAATAGACAAGGAATTGGTACTGGTAGCTTCTACCGGGGTTATTGGAGAACCTTTCCCCACAGAAGAGATTGTGGAAGGAATTAAAGAAAATGTAGAAAAATTATCTTCATCCACCAAAGCAGGCACTTTTGCCGCAAATGCCATTTTAACCACAGATACCTTTGCCAAGGAAGGTCACCTAAGCTTTGACATGGATGGCAACAAGGTTAGCATGGCAGGTATTGCAAAAGGCTCCGGGATGATCCACCCTAACATGGCTACCATGCTGGGCTTCATTGTCACGGATGTGGCTATAGAGAAAAAGCTGCTCAATAAAGCCGTAAAACGTTGTGTGGATAAATCATTTAACATGATTACGGTTGACGGGGATACTTCCACCAACGACATGGTAGGTGTGCTTGCCAATGGCATGGCCGGCAATGATGAAATTACTTCTGAAAAAGACCCAAACTTTGTGCTTTTTGAGGCACATTTGCAGGAACTGATGATTCACCTGGCGCAATTAATCGTTTCAGATGGCGAGGGAGCTTCTAAGTTTATTGAATACAGGGTAACAAAAGCCAGAAATGAGAAGACAGCCCGGAAACTGGTGCGTGCCATTTCAGACTCGTTATTGGTTAAAACAGCTATGTTTGGCCGCGACCCAAACTGGGGAAGAATTGTGATGGCCGCCGGAAATGCAGGCGTTAATTTTGACCTTTCCACTGTAAATCTGTATCTGGGTGACGAAAACAAACTCGTGCAGGTTCTTGAAAAAGGAACACCAAAAGAATTTGATAAAAACCAGGTGAAAAAATTACTGCGTGAATCACACCTGCGTGTGCTCATGGAAATGAACCAGGGAAAAGCAGAAGCCACAGGTTGGGGCACTGACATTACAACAGATTATGTGATGTTTAATTCCGTTTATACTACATAAATAAGTCTGGTCAAAAAACGCTCATTATTTTATTAAATTCACTGCTGTCGGGTAAAAGCTGATGTTTGAGGTTTTATTTAATTGAGCTGTTAATATAGTTACTTATCTATACATACATAATATTATACTTTAATGGCCTTATTACGGATTTTTAATGTAGTCAACGAAATTTTGATATTTACCAAATTCTAAATAATAGATTCCCGCCCGTACCGAATGGCACGTTCGGGCGGGCCGCTCTGCATCACTTGGCTATCGCTTCGTGATTTGAGCGGAATGACGGGGCTGTGGGAGTCAGCAAAGAAAAAGCGCGCGACGACACGATAAAAATTAAAAATGCGTCGTCGCGCGCTTTTTCCATATCTATAAATAATATACCGTCATTTCGCAGCCCATGTTTCGCGCTATAAAAGCACAGCAATTTTCAAAGCCCTATAAGCGAAACAATGGGCAAGAAATCTAATTCTTAGTATTCTTATCTACCGTAGTACTCAGCCCTGTAAAAGTCGATTTTCTGCATTCAATAAGCAATCAAGTTTATACCTAAATTATTGAATACAGACCTCTCACTGCGTTCGAGTTGACAGGTTGTACGTATTAACCTGAACTCATAAATGCAAACACATTAAAGCAATAAAAATCCTGCCTTACTCAAATAAGGCAGGATTTTTTTGAAAAAGCCTGTAGCTTATTTTCTTGCCACAACAGATGATTTTCTTATTTTTACACCCTTAAAAATACAACTACAAATACAAACAAAAATGAGAAAACTAATCGCATTATTATTTGCTGTAGCGCTCCTTGCGGGATGCGGAAGCGAAAACAGCAGCAACGAATCAAAAACAGAAAAAGACCAAAATGCTATTCCGGAAATAGCTCTGGCATCTTTTAATGAAGAAGCTTCAAATCATGTTGACCAAAAAGTATCCATAACAGGTATCGTAGATCACGTTTGCCGTCATGGCGGTAAGCGCCTGCTGCTGGTTGATGATGGTGCAGACCTTCATGTTGAAAACGATGAGCGTTTTGACGAAGATTTAATGGGGAATGAAATTGAACTCATTGGTATTGTAAAAGAAAGACGCATCGATGAATCAGACTGTATGAAAATGGAAGAAGATATTATAGATAGCCACAATTCCGGAGAAATTGATGACGACCATTTTGAAGACCGTCAGGAGCAAATTGAATTCTACCGCGATTCTATGGATAAAGCCAATGCAGAATACCTTGCTTTTTATTCTCTGAATTACGTAGACCATAAAGTCAAAGAGTAACGTTAAACTGAGAGATGAAAAAAATCAGGAAATGGAGCCGGATATTGCATCGCGATATCGGCTTCTTTTTTATAGGTACTACCATTGTATATGCCCTTTCGGGGATTGCTTTAAATCATATGAAAGACTGGAACCCAAATTATTCCGTCAAGGTAGAGGAATTTAATACCAGTATCGATTTAAGCAAAACACCTCAAGTAGAAAACAATATCCTCAGATTGCTTGATGATTTAAATTACAGGGGCGATTACAGAAAACATTACTACCCGGATAAAAACACTATAAAGATTTTTATGGATGGCGGTTCCTCCATCATGGTGGATTTGGAAAAAGGACACGGACGTGCTGAGTATCTGAAAAAGAGACCTGTTTTTTACAGTGTAAACTATTTGCATTACAATCCAAATAACTGGTGGAAATGGTTTTCAGACATTTATGCTGTGGCGCTCATTCTTTTTGCTGTCACTTCGCTTTTTATGGTCAGGGGCAGGAAAGGCATCATGGGCACCGGAGGGATCTACACTATACTTGGAATTATCATTCCGATATTGTTTTTGATTATCTTTCAACGATAAAATCTCCTTAAAACAGAGTTTCACAAGCAAATGTAAACCTCACGGCAGAATTCTATTCTTTAAGATGATCTAATCCTTATTTTCAGAGTCAATAATATCATACAACTCTGATAAATCGGGCGTAAGGATGATTTCTGTCCGCCGGTTTCTGGCTTTGCCTTTGGCCGTTTCATTACTAGCTACCGGCAAATACTCTCCCCGTCCTGCGGCTATTAGCTGCGATGGATCTACATCACTGCTTTGCGTAATAATCCGTACGATTGAAGTGGCTCGTTTTACACTCAAATCCCAGTTGTCTTTCACCTTTCCGCTGCCATTGTATGGCACGTTATCGGTATGTCCTTCCACCATAATTTGAATATCCGGGTTTTTCTCCAAAACCTGTGCAATTTGCTTTATAGCCTGGCTTCCGCGACTTTCTACAGTCCAGCTCCCGGAACTGAAAAGCAGCTTTTCTTCCAGGCTCAGATACACTTTTCCATCTTTTTGTTCTACCGTGAGCCCTTCACCTTCAAAATTCAGCAATGCTGCTGAAACTTTTTCCTTCAGCGCTGTAACCAAAGAGTCTTGCCGGTTCAGTACCGATTCCATTTCAGCCATGCGTTTTTCTTTTTGCATAATAGCCTGCTCCATCTCATTAAGCCGCTTTTCCTTTTTCTCCAAATCCTTTGCCATGGCATTCAAACGGTCCTCCCGCTCCAGCAAATCTTGCTTCACATCCTGAAGCTCTCTCAATAGTGCCTGCATCTCAGACGTTTTGCCTGATTTTAATGCCTCATGCTGCTGACCAAGCATTTCATAATCAGACTGAAGCTTGCGGTGTGATCGCTTCAAGTCTCTCAGGTTCCGTCCCATGGCAAGAGTATCCTCCTTCAGATTATCCAGCTTTTCGGTTCGGCTTTTCAAGGCATATTCCAGCTCGTTATTCTCTGATTCAAGGGCCAGGTTTTCTTGTTTTAGCTCTTCTATTTTGCGATCTGTTTCTTCTTTCAGTGAATTGAATTGCGATGAGGGAACGCACGCGCTCATCCATAAAGAAACACTGATAATTCCGGTTATCCAATATCCTTTCCTCATAAAACATTTTTTACAGTGCAAAATTAAGCAACTTCCCTGAATCAGTTCAATTCAAAATGGTTTCAATTATATCTGTCTGAGCAAACAAAAAATTCTCCTAAATTCGCGGATACATGAAAAAACAGGATTCATTATTGAAACGTTTTTTGATATGGCGCGTCAGGCATATCAGCAACCGCCAGTTTCTCAACATTTTGAGTGTTTTGGTCGGGCTTATATCCGGTATTGCAGCAGCCATTATAAAGAATGCGGTACATTTCACCCAGGAACTGCTAAATGCCGGATTAAGTGAGCAATACCACAAATACCTGTATTTTGCACTTCCCGCCATTGGTATTTTTCTGGCCGTATTGTTCATGCGTTATATTATCAAAAACAAGGTCAAGCATGGAATCCCAAACGTTTTATACAGCCTTTCCAAGCAAAAGGGCTACATGCGACCTCACAACACTTACTCATCCATCATTACCAGCGCTTTAACGGTAGGTTTTGGAGGCAGCGTTGGACTGGAAGGCCCCACTGTAGCTACAGGAGGCGCTATCGGTTCTGTAATCGGCAAAGGCCTGCACTTAGAATACAAGCAAGTGGTTCTGCTCTTAGGCGCTGCTTCAGTTGGCGCTATGTCAGCCATATTTAAAGCCCCAATTGCGGCTATCGTTTTCGGCCTGGAAGTTATCATGCTCGATTTAACTATGGCCTCGCTCATTCCACTTATGCTGGCATCTGCCTCTGCAGCGCTTATGTCTTACCTTTTAATGGGGCTCGATGTGGTTTATCCGTTTACCGTTGAGCATGGGTTTGTAATGAGCGAAGTGCCTTATTACATTGCGTTAGGTATGTTTGGGGGGCTGGTAGCTGTTTATTTTACCAAAATGTACCTTTACATAGAAAAACAGTTTGAAAAAATCAAAACTTACGGTGCTAAGATTTTGATCGGGGGCAGCATTTTGGGGTTTTTTATTTTTCTCTTTCCATCCCTTTACGGGGAAGGATATTCAGCCATCAACAGCGCCTTATCGGGAAATACGGAATATTTACTCGACAAGTCTCTTTTCAGCAATTGGCAAAACAACTTTTACCTGACGGCCATATTGCTTCTGCTACTGGTCTTAACAAAAGTTATAGCTACCGCCATCACGTTCGGCGCCGGTGGTGTTGGCGGCATTTTTGCTCCAACGCTTTTTACAGGTGTAAATCTGGGCCTTTTGTTTGCCTTGTCTGTAAACCACTTTGGAATCAGCTATCTTCCCGTAGATAATTTTTCCCTTATTGGGATGGGTGCTTTAATAGCCGGTGTGTTACACGCACCCCTCACTGCCATTTTCCTCATTGGAGACCTCACAGGAGGATATGAACTGGTTTTCCCGTTGATGATTGCCGCTACTATTGCCTATGTTACCGTACGTATATTTACCATCCATTCTGTATATACTTATCAACTCGCACAACGTAAAGAACTGATAACGCATCACAAAGACCGGGCTGTGCTGCAATTAATGAATATCCACAGTTTAATAGAAACCAATTTCTCAACCGTAAAACCTTCTGCCACACTCGGTGATCTGGTAGAAGTCATATCACATGCTTCACGTAATATCTTTCCAGTAATTGATGATGACAAAAACTTCTTAGGCGTGGTAATTATGGATGATATCCGCGAAATCATGTTCCGACCAAGTATGTACGATAAAGTATCAGTCTCTGAACTCATGTTTATGCCGGAAGTAACCGTAGATATCAATGATACTATGGAAACAGTGGCAAACAAATTCAGGGCATCCGGCAACTTTAACCTGCCGGTATTGGAAAACGGAAAGTATAAGGGTTTTGTATCGCGGGCAAATGTTTTTAGCACCTATCGCATACTCATCAAGGATATGTCAGAAGATTAACCGGCTTGCGGTGTTTCCAGAATGCTGAGCGCCTCACGCACCTGTTTTTTAAAATCGTCTTTATTCATGGCCGGGGCAATAAAAGCCAGCCCTTCATTATCCATTCTCTCTCTAATGGTTTTAACTAGGTCATTTAGTTTTCCTTCGGGATGCGCCCTGCGCATATCACGTATAACCTTATGAAACATTTTCGGATTGCGGCGTGCAAAAAACAATTGCAGAATGAAATGCTTAATTTGTTCGTCCATATTTTGATAACCTTTGGAAAACCGCTTTGTTTAACAACACAATCTGAATTAGTGTTTGTCCATAATGTCCAATCTCTGCGTTGTTGCTCAAATTTTAAATCCTCGAATCCGTCGGCTGGCGGATACTGCGGTTTAAAATTTTCGCACGCCTTGATCTTGAACATTATGAAGTAAACACACTTAGTTTATAGACAGATTCTTATTAGAATCGTGTAATTTTACCAAAGATAAAAAGCTTCTTGTGAAAGTTTTACTGATAGACAACTACGACTCGTTTACCTACAATCTGTTTCAACTGCTCCAAGAAGCAGGTGCCAAAGCCAGCGTAGTAAAATCTGATGCATTCAATTATGATATTGCCGAAAATTACAGCCATATTTTATTATCGCCCGGCCCAGGATTACCGCAAGACGCCCCGCAGATGTTTGAATTACTAAGACGATATCATAAAAAGCGTGCTTTTTTAGGTGTTTGTCTGGGGCATCAGGCCATAATTGAGTTTTTTGGGGGAACGCTTTATCATACTTCTACCATTTTGCACGGACATCAAAATACAGGCGCGATTTATCATCAAAATCCGCTTTTTTCAGGGCTGCCCGCCAAAATTGAAATCGGGCACTATCATTCGTGGGTAGCAGCAGAGCCTCTGCCCCGGGACATAGAAGTAACGATGCGGGACGATAATTTTCATGTAATGGCTATCCAACACAAGGACTTACCGTTGTTTGGCGTTCAGTTTCATCCGGAATCGGTAATGACGCCTGATGGTAATAAAATTATAGAAAACTGGCTTGCTAATAATCCCTGAAATCCTTTTTCTTTTCAAGCTTCAGGTCTTGCAACAACGATGATTTGGCGCGGATAGTAAAATTCCAGCTTTTGTATCCCCCGTAAGGGATCCAGTTAAAACTCATCTGCCAGCAATGCAAATCGCGATGAATGTTGACCGAAGTATAAGAAATTTGCTTTTGCTTGAAATCATAACCCGATCGCAACCTGAATTTCCATTTGTCCGTAACATTGATACTACCATTAAAATTGAGTGTTTGTATCACATCACGCTCAAATTCATCCAGGTTTTGTTGATAACGGTTCGTGTAATGAAGAGAATAGTCGAGGTTTATATTCCATTGGTTATCCCAGCGAATATAATCATCCGGGTTTTGATTTATCTGCTCCATCTCTGCTTCAGTGCCTTCATCAGAAGCCTGCATTTCTTTCCAGTCCTTATCGCTGAAACTGAGGTTTAAGCCAAACTTCCAGCTTGCATTCGTCTTGCGGAAAAGTTTACCGTCTTCATTCCAGACAAACTTATTCAGTCTGCGTTTTGAAACCGTATCAAATACATAAGGGTCATATGTACTGCTATAGTTCACGTTGAGTTTATCAAAAAGTTTTGTACGACCCCTAACGTTCAATACACTCCACTTCAGAGAGTCTGCCGCCATGTTGTACGATGTGCTGAAAGAGAGATTATCGATTAACTTCACTTTTTTATCTTCCTGCACTGTATCATTAGGCGTTCTTACTTTCATCTCCAGGTTGTTCGACAAGCTGAAGTTTATTGATCCTGATTCTCCTGATGGAGGATATCCATAAATGCCATTCTCAAAAATAGAATAGACCTCATACGACTGGGTATTCATATTGTAGTAGCGATCATAAGCGCCATATTTTGGATCGCTGAAGTCAGGCCGGTAAGAGACACTAACACTAGGGTTCATCACATGCCTGATCGCTTTAACAGGCCCCTTTTTGATATTTAACATCCCGTAAAGACGTGTGCTCAGCGAAGAGCTGAGACTAAACTCGCGATTGGCTGCAAAACCCGGAATGGTGTCTTCCACCACTTCGCCGTAGAGGCTATCCGCGGCGTTGTATTCAAAATCCCGCCGAATCGTATTGGTGTACCAACGTTCTGTGTAATTGATGGAGTTGCTTAGATTCAAATAATTAAGAACTTTAATGGAGCTGGAAATGGGTATTTTGTGTTGCATTCCGTTTTCGAACCTGGAGAGCATTTCATTATCGAATGTAATATTGGAATCAGCAGTACTTAACGTGTTTTTAGAGTCCATAGAATAACCTACAGTAATGTTTTCATACCAACGCAGGCTGCCAGAGGGATTTTTACGGCGAAACGGATAAAACTTGTTTGTGGACACAGAAAATTGAGGCAGCGTAATGCTTACATTTTTAGATTTGGTGTTTTGGCTATGGTTTGCGCTTGCCGAAATAAACACCTTATTATCAAAATTAGTCTCATAAGATATGCTGGAGCGGAAGGTGTTGGATAAATAATCTTGTGTGCTGACCGGATTGAATTTGTTATAGCTGCTGGTTACGATATTCACATTAGAGTTAAACCTGCTGTTGGGCCTGGCTTTTGGGTCTTGGGAGTGCGACCACCTGATGGAAATATCCCGGCTTTCCTCAAAACTCTCCGTGCCTGGCTCACCCACCTTGTTCACTGTGTATCCACCGCTGAATGAACCGTTATAGGCATAACGCTTTTTGTAGCGCAATTTTGGTTCCAATGCCCAGCTTCCCGTCGTGTAAATATCGCCGCGCAACTCAACATCCATATGATCGCTAATGCCCCAGTAATACCCCCCATTTTCAAAAAAGAAACCCCGGTTTTCTGACTCACCATAAGAAGGAACAATAATTCCGGATTGCTGCCCCTGCTTATTCGGAAAAAACCCAAAAGGAAGAAAAAGGGGGATAGGCACATCTTCAATAACCATGTAAGCAGGCCCGCTTACGATTTTATCGTCAGGCAATACTTTGGCTTTCGTATAGCGAAGCTCGAAGTGTGGGTCGTCCAGGTTACAGGTTGTATAACTACCTTCTTGCACATTAATGGTGTTATCGGACATTTTTTTTATTGTTTTGCCGTGCAGATATCCTTCCCCCTCTTTTGTTTTCACACTTTTGATATGCCCTTTTTGGGTCTGATAATTATATTTCATTATTTCAGACCGGAATTCCTTGCCGCTTTCGGTAAATATGGGTTTATTGACTAATTTGCCTACCGAATCCTTTTTACCAAAAGCGTATAGCATATCTGTAGGAAAATCAATATCTATTTTAGCCGCTTTCAGGTTGATTTTTTGATAATCGATTTCAGCATCCTGATACAAATACACTTTTTGGTTTTTGAGATCAAAACTAATGGAATCAGAAGCATGGTAAGTTACCGGACCGTCAATGGCATCATCAGAATCTGGAATCGTATCTGCGGCATTCAAAGAATCTGCTACCGGAGTGTGTCCCAAAAGCGAATCGTTTAAAAAAAGTGTATCGGCAATAACGTTTAAAGAGTCTGGCGGCATTGATTCAACGCGCAAAGTATCCTCTGCAGATTGGCCATGAGCAAAATGCAATAAGAACATAAACGCCAAAAACAGTGCCCTTCCCTTAATATCTTTCAAACCCTTTTTCGTAATATTTTAAACAAATGTGCTGAATTATTTATTCTGAATACGAGCCTGCAATAATAATCTTTTGTAATTTTGTTAAAGGCAACAAAAACAATACCAGTTGTGCTTTTACGTTTCAGAAATAAAGTTCAAAACTAAATAAAAATCTTACGTAGGTGAAACGAATGAAATCCGTTTTTAATATAATCATCATAATTCTATTGAGTCCGCTTATGGTCTTTGCCCAGGAAGGATCGTATGTTGATAAGGTGGTGATAGATGCAGGTCACGGGGGTAAAGACCCGGGCGCTCTGGGACGCCGCTCTAAGGAAAAGGATATTGCGCTTTCTATCGCTTTGAAAACGGGAAAATATATCGAAGAAAACCTGCCTGGTGTAGAGGTAATTTATACCCGTAAAACCGATAAGTTCGTTGAATTGCACAAGAGAGCAGAGATCGCTAATAAAAATGAAGCTGATCTTTTCATCTCAATTCATTGCAATGCTAACCAGTCATCTCAGCCTTACGGAACAGAAACCTATGTTATGGGCCTGCACAAATCCAAAGAAAACCTGGAGGTCGCCAAAAAGGAAAACGCTGCCATTTTATTAGAAGATAACTACAGAGAAGAATATGACGGATTTGATCCCAACAGCGATGAAGGATATATCAGCTTATCCATATTGCAAAATGCTCACCTTGACCAAAGCATAGAAATAGCCGGCATGGTGCAAGACCAGTTTAGAGAACGTGTTGGGCTAAAGGACAGAAGCGTAAGGCAAGCGGGTTTTTTGTTGCTGTATCGTACGACTATGCCGGGCATATTGGTTGAAACCGGTTTTTTATCCAATATAAACGACGAAAGCTACCTGCTTTCCAAAAAAGGCCAGACTTATATTGCTTCGGCCATTTTCAGAGCATTCAGAGATTATAAACAAAAAATGGAAAAAAACCTGCCTCCAAAAGAAGAGCCATTAGCCAGAAAAAATTCCGAACCAGCAACAGACCAAAACAACGTGTATTTCAGCGTTCAGATCGATACTTCACCCAATCCTAAACCGTTGGATGACAAACATTTCCACGATGCGGATAAGGTGAAGGAATACAAACATAACGGTATATACAAATACATATACGGAGAAACATCCTCACTCAAACAGGCCCGGAGAATTCAGAAAAAAATGCGGCAAAATGGCCACAAAGATGCTTTTGTTGTAGCATTCCGGCAAAATAAAAGGATTTCCATGTCAGAAGCATTGGAAATAATCAACAATAAATAATATTTTTGTAGAATACTAAAAAAATAAACCATTGAAAATATCAAGGCAGTTCAAATTAGGTATTCTCTTCGCTGTAACCTTGTTTCTGTTGGGCTGGGGCGTTGAGTTTTTAAAAGGAAAAAATCTATTTTCCAATTCAAGAACCTATTATGGCGTATATGAACGCATATCAGGGCTATTGGTTGCAAACCCGGTTACGATAAATGGTTTTGAGGTAGGGCAAGTTACCAGCATTGATTTTACAGATGATAAAACCGGAAGAATCATGGTAGAAATGGAAGTGAAAAAAGATTTTGATCTCCCTGCTAATAGTACCGCCCGCATCTATAGCAGTGACCTGATGGGTTCTAAAGCCGTCGCTCTTCAGCGAGGGGATTCGGAGATGCTTGCTAAAGATGGTGATACTTTACAAACCGGTGTGGAAGGAAGTATTACAGAAGCGGTTAACGAACAGGTAAGACCTATCAAAAATAAAGCAGAAAACCTAATGCTAAGCATTGATACGGTTGTGACCGTTATTCAGGATGTTTTCAACCCAAAAACCCGCGGTGAATTAGCCAAAAGCTTCACAAGCATTGAGCAAACGCTGTCATCGCTGAAAAACACTTCCTACAATATTGATACATTAGTTACTACGGAAAGCAACAGGATGGCTATGATTATTGGAAACCTGGAAGCTATAACACGTAATATTGAATCTAATGGGGACGAAATCAATAATACCATCGACAACCTCTCTGCTATCAGTGACACCCTTGCTGATGCTCAATTAAGCAAAACTTTGTTTAAAGCAAACCAAAGCCTGGAAGAATTAAATGGCATTTTGAACAAAGTAAATCAGGGTAATGGTACGGCAAGCAAGCTTTTAAATGACGATTCGCTATATAGAAACCTGGAATCGGCAACACATGAAATGAATATGCTTTTGCGCGACATAAAACTGCATCCTCAGCGATATGTGCATTTTTCTGTTTTTGGTCGTGGGAACAAAAGAAATGAATATATTCCACCGGAAGAAGACAGGCAACCAGATACTACCAACAACGAATAAAGCACCTTGAGTGTTGTTTATAAGCCTATTTGGCAACTAATAAACTTCGTCTTTATTAACAGGCCGTCTGTTTTGCTGCCACTCAAAATCAGGGAAAAAACGATCCTGCTCACTCATATCCCTTAGCGGATACATTACTGCATTGGGTTTTTCTACAAAAGTGATCCATGAGAACTTATTATCTTCAAAATAAATGGTTAAACTACCAGAAACCGATTTATTTACTCCTTTTAACACACCCTCTTCATCCTTTACATAATAAATAGATTCTGCATTACCTTTTGTTTCTATTTTATACAGGTTATTCTCCTTGAAATAGGCTTTCATGTACTTCCCTTTAATCTGATTATACCAGTCCAGGGTATCATGGTTAGCTATGAGAGATTTGTTAAATAATTCCATGTGCTTCACTTCCTCTACATCGAGGGTTATACCTATCGTATCGGCCGTAATCTGGCTGTCCTCAGCCCAAATTACAGGTTTATCAAACATGGTTATGAGTGAATCCTGAGTGGAATATTTCAAGCTATCAGCAGCTCCCTGCAAGCTTTCATGGAAAAAACGGGCTCCATAAAAGGCAAAAACATTTTCGAGGCTATTAGTGCTGTCGAACCGTGCATAAAGTGTATCGGCCGAAACAAACAAGGAATCCCTTTCATCAATTAAAACCGCCCTGGCGCTATCGGTTACATAAGCATAAAAGCGTTTTTCGTCATACTCAGCATATTGCCCGGTGATCTCCATATCCTGCTCGTTATCACGGAGCCACACATTTTGCTTTCCGATACCAAACCCGTTATCTCTTTCATAGTAAATACTATCGGCTCTCATCGATTGCTTCTCGTTGGTAAAAAACGCATTTTGCTGCAGACGCGAAACCTCAGAAGTTGTATTATACCAGCCATACTCGGCATAAAGCGTGTTTTCATCGCTCTCTATCCATGACGGGCCATAAAAATAACTCACCTTTGTTTCCGTATTGTACATCAGCGTATCTGAGCGCATTGTATAATCCGGATTAAAAACTCTGACACTATCGTAAAAGATAAACTCATTTATTTCGGTTTTATAATATCCTTTCTTGCTGGTAAGACGGTTTACACTGTCAATAATTTCTCCGCCTGTGCTATAGCTTGCAGTGCTTGCATTCCGGTCGTATACCAAATGATCGGTAGTTAATGTTGTGGTTTTATCAACCAGCTCCACATCGCCATAAATATCCGCTATTCGTGTACGACCCTCATAATTGAGGATGTCTCCGAAAATATCCAGCGTATCATTCACTTCAATGTGGATGCTTCCGTAGGCATCAATATTTTTGTTCTCATCATTCAGAAAAGCAGTATCGCAATACAGAATAGTGCTATCAATTTCAAATGCTACATTACCAATAAACCTGCGCATATTTTCATCTTCAGCCCGATTAAACGTAGATTTATCGGCATTCAGGATATTCACAATTTTGGTTTCCTGGGCATAACTATAGGATCCCATCATTGCTAACATTATCATTAACAGCATCTTTAACAACTGACTTGTCTCTTTTTTCTGATCAATTTCCATTCGGCGGATATTCGTAGCGATTTTTACTCTGGATTCTATAAAGCTGATATCGTGTTATCTATAAAAACTTAAATTGTTTGATACTAAGCTCACGTGCAAAAATAACCAATTCTATGCATTTTTGATATTAAAGCCTTTTTAATATATTTGACCGTTCTAATTACTTACGCAATCACACCATGAGAAAAATACAGCCAAAGAAGAATTATGAGCAAACCCGCCGTGAAGCCGGATACGTTTCCCGTAAGAAAGCCACTCAAAAAGATTATGACCGGATTGGTTTTATGTCAGGCCTGGAAGTGCATCAGCAACTTAAAACAGCAGAAAAAACATTTTGCCATTGCCCTGCTGGCATCTATCATGACCACGAAGACTATGATGCTGAAGTAGTGCGGCATATGCGCCCTACTCTAAGCGAACTGGGAGAATATGACGGCACAGCACTGATGGAGTTTAAAACGCGAAAGGAAATTACTTACCGCCTGAAAAATGAAACCACCTGCACCTACGAGGTAGACGATACGCCACCGTTTCCGCTAAACCGGCAGGCCCTGGAAATCG
The DNA here is from genome assembly GCA_964465045.1 of uncultured Bacteroidales bacterium. Classification (GTDB taxonomy): domain Bacteria; phylum Bacteroidota; class Bacteroidia; order Bacteroidales; family JAIPAH01; genus JAIPAH01. Next base: position 17,749 of record CAYXJS010000003.1, read on the forward strand.
CACTTGACATATCACTGCTAAGTAAATTGAATATTGTAGGAGAGGTGCATATTACCCGCAAACAATACCTCGATGGAAGCATTCCTACCGGTTTTCAGAGAACCGCCATTATTGGTGTAGAAGGTATGATACAGCTCAAGCATAAAAAAGTCAGGCTGATACAGCTCAGCCTGGAGGAGGACTCCTGCCGTGAGGTTTCGGACTACCGCCATACACGGGTATATAACACCGACAGATTAGGAATTCCATTGATAGAAACCGTTACTTACCCTGATATGGTAAACCCGGATGAAGTGAAAGAAGCCAATGATTACATCCGGTTTCTGAACCGGAGCACAGGAAAAGTGCGCACGGGAATAGGAACAGGACGACAGGATTTAAACGTGAGTTGCCGGGGCGGTTCCCGCGTGGAAATCAAAGGGGTTTCACATACACGTTGGCTTCCGGAGTTATCTCATAACGAAGCGTTCAGGCAATGGTCGCTGTTACTGCTCCGCGATAAGCTAAAAAAAGCGGTGAAAGACCCGGATTCCTGGAAGATACAACACCGCAAACTAAATTTTTATGATTACGGCTTTGCTTATCAACCTATTGTGGATGCCCGCGATGAGCGCCATAAAATTATGGCTGTGAACCTGCCTTCGTTCGCCGGTGCAATGTCGCACTTTACCCAACCCGGGAAAATGTTTGCCAATGAAATTGAAGATCGCCTGGCGGTAATCGCCTGCCTTGAAAGGCCTAACATGACGCATTCTGAAGCGATAGAACCCGTAGTAGACGAACCTACATGGAACAAAATCAGGAAAGCATCAAATGCCGGGCCTGAAGATGCGCAAGTACTTTTCTGGGGTCCTCAGGAAGATATTGATACTGCCCTGGAAACCATTGAAGAGCGCTGTAAAATGGCCTTTGAAGGTATCCCCAATGAAACCCGGAAATCTTTCCCCGACGGGACTACAATCTTTGAACGAGTGCTTCCCGGCGCTGACAGGATGTATCCCGATACTGATTCCCCGCCTATTCCACTCACTGATGAATACATTGAAGAGCGCCGGAAAGATATTCCGGAAGACATCATCAAGCGATATGAGCAACTCAAAAAATGGAATGTGCCAGAAGATACATATCATTACTTGTTCAGCAAAAATCTGTATCCGGTGTTAAAAGAAATACACAAGCTTGGATATGACCCGGTATTTGCAGGGACTCTTCTTGGACACAGGCTCAAATGGATAGAGGGACACCTTGCGCCAGGAAAAGGCTTTGATTATGGCACTATCAAAAACTTGTTGAAGTTTATCAAAAAAGAAAAACTCGATAAAGCCATTGCATACGATATGCTACCTGTAATATATCAACATCCGCAAATGGAATTTGAGGGTGTACTCACCAGTATTAATTACCAAAACCTGAATAAAAAAGAGATTATATCACGAATTCCATATTTACAGAAATCTTTTAGGAAAACCGCAATAAATGATACTCCTGAAAACAAAGCCCACTGGATTACAGGTCAGCTCAGAAAAGCAGCTACAGGCAACGTTGATTTGAGAGAACTGCATCAGGAGATAAAAAGCATCATTCAAAATAAAAAGCAAGAAAACCATGAGTAACGATATTTTTCAAGGATATAAAGGGGAAGCATTAGAGACCTTAAAAAAATTCAATATCCGGGTATGGAGTTCAACCGTTATCAAAACCACACGTGGAGAATTTGAAGGCACTGTATTGCCCCGCTCTGAAAATGATGACGACAAACACATTGTGCTGAAAATTGCGACGGGATATAATGTAGGTATTGATATCCATACCATAGAAAACATGGATGAAACCGGTTATAAAAAAGCCAATTATAAAATTCCGGAGCAAGAATTTCCTTACACAGATGGGCTTCCACGAGTAAAGCTTTTTGGCACCGGCGGAACAATCGCTTCAAGGTTAGATTACCGGACCGGGGCAGTAATTCCGGCTTTTTCACCCGGAGAATTATATGGAGCCGTTCCCGAACTGGCAGATATTTGCAACCTTGAAACAGAAAAAGTCTTTGCGGTTTTCTCTGAAAATATGGGCCCGAAGCAGTATGTCTCCCTGGCTAAGGCTATCGGTAAAGAAATTGAAAAAGGAGTTGACGGTATCGTTATCGGGCATGGTACAGACACGATGCATCATACAGGCGCTGCCTTAACCTATATGGTACAGAATTCTCCGGTGCCAATAGTTCTTGTTGGTTCGCAGCGCTCCTCTGACCGCCCCAGCTCCGATGCCGCCCTCAACCTGATGCATGCCATGTATGCCGCCGGTCATTCAGATATTGCTGAGGTTATGGTATCTATGTTTGGCCCCACATCTGATGAATATGGCCTCTTGCATAAGGGAACCCGCGTAAGAAAAATGCACTCCTCTTACCGCTCTACATTCCGCACCATCGGCGACACTCCATTGGCTATGGTCACCAGAGACAGTATCCAGCATATCAAAAAGGATTACAACCATCGCCGTAAAGACCGGAAAGTGGATATCCTGCCCTATTTCGACGACCGCGTCACCATGCTGTATTATTACCCGGGCATGAAACCCGACACGCTGGATGCTCTTGTTGAAATAGGTTATAAAGGCATCGTAATCGTAGGCACGGGTCTGGGTCACGTAAATAAAGAACTGTACCCGGCGATAAAAAGAGCTCACAAGAAAGGCGTTCATATGTACATGACTTTGCAAACCATTTGGGGATATGTTCAGATGTTTGTTTATGATACAGGCCGCGATATGATGGCGATGGGTATTATCCCGGCAGGGAATATGCTTCCGGAAGCAGCTTTTATCAAATTGGGATGGGCACTTGGACAAACTGATGATGCTGAAGAAGTTAAAAACCTGATGCTTACTCCGGTTAACGACGAAATCACGAAAAGAGAACCGTATAATGGTTACCTTGTCTACCAGGGAGGTGTGCCGGAAATGAAGGATTTTTTGAAAAAATATCACAAATAAAAAACCGAGGCTATCCAAAAAATCATTATTGATTTAAACACTTTCAGGAGCTGCGCATGCTGAAAGGTTGTCAATCAGCATTCTAAACTTACCTGACAGCGTCTGGTTTTTAGACAACCTCGGTTCTGTGTGTCGTTTAACCAGAAACAAATCTACTTATCAACAATCACTTTACTGATGTAGTTGGAGTTCATAATGCTCAAAATACCCATATAGTCGAGCTTAAACGAAATAATATCGCCCACTTTAAGCTTCCGGTTGTTTTTCCCAATATCCATCACCAGCATATCAGAGCTGGCGCCCGAAAAGTCAATGTCTTTTTGAGTTGGGTGAATATAGCGAGTATCCAGGTCAAGCAAACCTACATCCAAAATAGCACGATAGGTTTTCTTGCCATAATCAGAAGTATCATATTCCACCATATCGCCGGCTACATTTGTAGAACGTTCTCCGATCGGAACGACGGGTTTTTCTGTCAGTTCAATAATTTCGGTATGCAGCTTAAAAACATCGGTTTTCATGCCTTTGATTACCTTGTTAGTAAATAAATTCATACCGTTGTAGAGCGATTCGCCAATGCGAAAATGGTTAATTCCTTTTGGAATCATTTTCTGCCACAGTAAAGGCATGGTTACGGAAGACCCTCCGGAGACGTATTTAATTTTACGATTAAAAGTCGATTCAATCAATTGTTTGTAAAGGCCCAGTTGAATCATTTTATCATGGGTAGGCATTACCCCGTTCAGGCAGTTAAAATTGGCTCCGAGACCCACGACTTCAATATTTTTCAGGTGAAATATCTCTGAATAAAAATCCAGAAGACGATCTCCTATCACCCCTTCACGCAAATCGCCCATCTCCACCATGATAATGATTTTATGCTTTTTGTGTTGCCGCTGCGCTTCTTCGCTGAGGAGTTTTATGGTGTAAAGCTCTGTATTAAAGCTCACATCAGCATATTGCACAATATTCCGTATGCTCCGCTTAGCCGGTGGCTTTATGTAAACAGTCTGTACAGTAGGGTCGATTCTTTTTACCGTCTTCAGGTTCGATATGCGCGAGTCATGTATTTCCTTAATTCCCAAATCCAATAAGACTTCAAGATATCCTTTATGACCGCACAGCATCTTACTTACCACACCCCATTCTTTGTCATAACGCTTAAAGAGGTCGTCCAGGAACTCATAATTATGACGTAACTTTGCTTTATTCAGTTCTATATATGCCATTTTCTTAGTCTTTGATTATTCTTTTTGTCATTGAGGGCAACCGGGTTAACAATTCATAGTTTACCTGATCACTCAGCTCCCCAAAAGAAGAAACCGTGATGTAGTTATCACCTTGTTGCCCGATGATCACGACTTCGTCTCCTACTTTTACATTATCTACATACGTCACATCCACGGCTACCATATTCATGTTTACCATACCGATTACGCCCACACGCTGCCCACGTATAAGAACACGACCCTGGTTGCTCAGGCTGCGGCTAAACCCATGTGAATAGCCTACAGGGATAATGGCTATGCGTTTTGTTTCGAGCGCCATATATGTTGTTCCGTACCCAACAAATTCACCTTCTTTTACGGTTTTCAGGCTCATAATCTGGCTCTTCCATGAAATTACCTGACGCAACGGATTGATTTTGTCTTTGGTTTTATGAATATAGTGAATCTGTGTTTCCTTGCTGGGCCAAAAACCATAAGTGAGAATACCTGTTCTTACCATATCCATTTGCGTTTTAGGATACGCTACAACTGCTGCGGAGCATGCGGTATGCCTTATTTCCGGTAAAATACCCTGTTGCAGCAAAAACTTATAACCCTGGTTAAACCGTGTAATTTGTTTTTGCACACGTACATGATTGGCAATGCTTTCAGCTCCTGCGTAATGTGTACAAACGCCCCGTATGATAAGATGTTCTTCATTCTCTTTTATCATTGGAATAATATGCCGAAGCTGCCTGCGATTAAACCCTGTACGATTCATACCAGTTTCCAGCTCCAGATGCATTCGTGCTTTAGAGCCATTTTCTTTGGCTTTCTCAATGAAGGCTTTCAGGTGTTCTGTTTGAAAAACAAAAAACTCAACCTTGTTTTCCAGCACCCAATCCATATCCTTATCTTCGATAAAGCCCATAATCATAACATCCGATTCAGGAGAGCAAACTTCTTTTACCAGCCGGGCTTCATCAGCACTAAAAACCGAAAAATGGTCTACTCCGGCTTTTTCAGCAAGAGGTACAATAAAATGAATTCCATGTCCGTAGGCATTTCCCTTTACAACCGTAGAAAGCCTGACATTTGGATTAAGTATGTTTTTGATAAACCGGATATTATCTTCCAGGGCTGACCTGCTGATTTCTATGGTAGATGTTGTGTTCAGCCTAGTCATCAGTTACCAATAACTTATTGTATATATTAAAAAACATTTTTGCTCCCGTAGTTATAATTTCATCCGGGAAGTCATAATCCGGATTATGCAACTGCGGCTGCCCGGTTCCTGAGCCCAATCCAAACAAAGCTGCCGGGAAACGCTCCGTAAATTGTCCAAAATCTTCTGACCAACGGAAAGGCGCCTCAGGCCTTACAATTTTCAGGTTTTCCTCTTTGGCTGCACTCCAGACAAAACTGTTGCATTCATCATCATTAACGGTAGCCGGAAACACTTCAGTATATTCAATTTCCAATTTCAGATTTTGTGCCTCCGCATTCAACCTGGCAATGGATTCGGCTTTTTCAGTTAACAATTCCATATCCTCATTCCGATAGGAGCGCAAGGTAGCCATTACCTCACCGTATCCGGCTGATGTTCCAAAAGCTCGTTCTCCGAGCCGGGCATGTATTAGTGTGACAAGGGTAAAATCTCTGAATTCCTTGCCTTCTGTCAAATCCAGGAATTGATTTATGATATCAGCCATTGCCTTTGCGGGATTAATTCCATTTTCAGGCTCACCGGCATGAGAGGTAATCCCTTTAAGTTTAACTATCATTCCTTTAGAGGCCGCGGCAAAAGTGTTTTCCCGGAATATGATACTGTGCCTGGCAAAGCCCGGCAAATTATGCAGCGCAAATGCCATATCCGGCTTAATATCTTTGAATTTTTTGTCTTTGATCACTCTTTCAGCTCCCTCGCCGGTTTCTTCAGCAGGTTGAAACAGCAAAACCGCTTTTCCTCTTTTAGGGCGGTTTTCGGCAATTTTGCCTGCAAAATATGCCATAATAGCCATATGACCGTCGTGCCCGCATTTATGGGCTATGCCCCTGTGTTGCGATGCATACTCAACCGTATTAATTTCCTGAATGGGTAATGCATCCATATCTGTTCTGAAAAGAATTGCCGGGCCAGGTTGCTTACTATCAAAAACAAAAGCCAACCCATGCCCGCCAATGTTACGGATGACCTGGTCTGGTTTACTTAGCTCCAGAAACGTGATAATACGTTGAGCTGTATGCTTTTCTTTTCCTGAAAGCTCAGGATAACGGTGAAGTTCTTTCCTGAATGTTTCTGTTTGCTTCGCGCTGAAAACAGAAGACATGCTATTTCTTTTGCTTGTATCTGTACTCAAGGTATTTATTTTCAAAACCGACTTTTTCGTATAGGAATCGAGCGGGATTTTGAGGTTCTACGTGCAATTTAATATCGCCATCTGTTATATCAATGATTTTTTGCATCAGTTGCTTTCCAAGACCTTTTCCCCTGAACTCTTTATTTACGGCAATGTAAACAAGTATATTCTCAGGTATGTAGCCTTTCATTCCGGTTTTATTCATCAGGACTATGCCTGCCAGTTTATCATCTTCATATCCTTTCAAAACAAAACCTCCCTGCAGACTGCTTTCACTTAACCCATACTCCAGGGCTCTCATGATGTCTTCCTTAGTGTCGCCATATTCATCGAGATGTTCATACAAAAAATCAACAATCTTTTGTTTTTCTATCATTCCTACGGGAGAAATCGAATCTAAAATTTCAAATTTCATATTATCTGATTTAATTGGTTTAAATATTTTGAGCAGGAACAAAAATAGCTTATTTTAGGGAAAAAACAAACTCCGTTTGCCTGAATACCAACCTCTAGCTGTTTATGCGGTCTTCAATAGTAAGTACCGGACTGGCATCCAAACCCTTAATATTAAGTAAGTTAATTAGCTCATCCAAACCTGAATTGATGTGATTGACTTTCTCCTGTGGCAACTCGCTAATTTTTTCTATGAGCTGTTCTTGCATAAGCGGTGGCAGTCGGTCAAGCAACCTTTGGCCTGCGCCGGTCAAGGTAATGGAAGTAATACGCCGATCTCCCAGTTTTGGCAAACGAGCGATGTAACCTTTTTTTTCAAGCCGGTTAATAATGCCCGTAACTGTACTGGCATTCAGATTCAAATAGTTCCGGATATTTTTTTGTGTTGTTTGAAAATTCGGCGATTCCCGGATATAACTCAAACACAAAACCTGAGGAATGCTAACACCGTATTCCTTTTGTATTTTCTTTGACTCCAGATTTATCGAACGAACAATTTGCCTGATTTTAATGATTACTTCATTGTCAATATTTGCCACTTTTCTTCAATTTGAGTTACTACACTACAAAATTAATAGATTTTCCTTAATAAAACATGTTCTATAGAAAGTATTTTCAAAAACACAGCTCTCTTTAAGCAGTAATCTTTAAGGCAAGCCAGCTTGCGAACATCAGCCTGGTAAAGCAAAACAAGGCAATATCTGTACATTTCTTATCAAACATCCAAGCCATCTATGCTGTTTGGCTTTTAACATATTTTAATCAATAGTTCAGTTTAAAAGGTTTTTATGCTTCTGTGTTGGTAGGCTATAAATATTCTAATCAAGAAAACACTTTTGTCATAACGTTCTGATGCTATAATTGTTAGGTTAATAAATAAAAATAGAGACTTATTAAATCTGCTTTAATCATAAAAAAACAAAGAAGATGAATAAAACGAATCTGCTCATCCATGAAAACAGTCCTTATCTCAGGCAGCATGTTCATAATCCAGTTAACTGGCATGCCTGGAATGAAAAGACCTTAGCCAAGGCAAAAGAGCTCCAAAAACCTTTAATCATAAGCATCGGATATTCTACCTGCCATTGGTGCCATGTAATGGAGAAAGAATCTTTTGAAGATGAGCAGGTCGCCAGGCTTATGAACGAGCATTTTATCTGTATAAAAGTGGATCGTGAAGAACATCCCGATGTAGACCAGGTTTATATGGATGCCGTGCAGATGATAACCGGAGCCGGCGGATGGCCGCTTAATTGCTTCGCTTTACCAGATGGACAACCTTTTTATGGAGGGACATATTTCAGGAAAAAGCAATGGATGGACATCCTTCAGAGAATAGCAGAACTCTACAAAAACGATCCGGGAGAGATTAAGAAGTATGCCGGGGAATTATCCAGTGGACTCTCATCGATAGAACGTCAGTTGGGAAATCCTAACGAAAATATCCGTAAGGAAGATATTGAAATGTTTTTGGATAAAATAAAAGATTCAGCAGACACCATCAAGGGAGGACTGAAAGGAGCGCCAAAATTCCCCTTACCCGTGATGATGAATGCAGAGCTGGATGCTTATGAGCTTAATAAGGACGAAACCCTGAATAAACATGTGCAAACAACCTTAACCAAAATGGCTGAAGGTGGTATTTACGACCAGATTGGAGGCGGATTTGCACGTTATTCAACTGACGAAAACTGGAAAGTTCCGCATTTTGAGAAAATGCTCTACGATAATGCGCAGTTAGTTGCGGTATACTCCCGAGCATTTGCCTATACTGGTGAGCCACTTTTTAAAGCGGTGGTTTATGAAACTTTACGGTTTTTAGAAAATACATTTGAAAGCCCTGAAAACGGATATTACAGCGCCCTGGACGCCGATTCGGAAGGCGAAGAAGGACGTTATTATGTTTGGACGGATGAAGAAATGGATCAAGTTCTGGGTTCATATTCTCATCTTATTAAAGATTATTATGGCACGGGTAAAGAAGGCTATTGGGAAGGAAGGAATAATATTTTAATTCGTACCCAAAATATTGACGGTTTCGCACGGAAAAACAATTTATCCACTACAGAATTAACCTCGCTCATTGAATATGCAAAAAAACAGTTGCTTAAACATCGTTTAAAAAGAACTCCACCAGAACTCGATGATAAGATTATTACATCCTGGAATGCTTTAATGATAAAAGGATTTACGGAAGCCTATAAAGCATTCGGCGACAGCTTATTTCTTGAAAAGGCTGAAATTCCGGGGCGTTTTCTCGTGAAACACATGATAGATGAAGATAGAAATGTGCTTCGCATCTTTAATAATGGTCAATCCAAAATTGATGGATACCTTGATGATTATGCCTTTTCCGCATCTGCTTTTCTGGATTTATACCAGGTAACCGCTAATGAAAATCACCTTTACTTGTCTAAAAGTATCGCTGAAAAAGCGGTATCAATCTTTTCTGATAAGCGCTCCGGGTTCTTTTACTATTCTGGTAAAGATGAAAAGCTAATCCGGCGAAAACGAGACATCCATGATAATGTTATGCCTTCATCCAACACCATCATGATGGATGTTCTTCATAATTTAGGGCTTATTTTTGAAAATCATGAGTGGATTGATATTGCAGACAAGGCCCTGAAAAGCATTATTCCGGATATGTACCGATCGGCTGTAGCTTTTTCCGGGTGGGGCTCATTCCTGCTAAAGAAATACAAAGGGATTCACATTATGGCTGTCACCGGCCCGGAAGCCAAGCAGAAAATGAAAGAGCTGCATCAGAAAGTACCCGCTCATATCCTCGTTGCAGCCACGGAAAAGCAAAGTCAGGTTCCGGTTTTCAAAAACCGATTTGATTCAAAAACAACCCGAATTTTTGTGTGCAACGAAAAAGCTTGTCTGCAGCCTGTTACGGAAACAGATGAAGCTATAAAGCGAATCCGGAAATGATTCTGCCTACCACCTGAGGTTAGCTGATACACAAAACCCGGAGTACTATTAAAAGCACTCCGGGTCATAAATTCATAAGGTGATATTTCTACAACTGCTTGTGGCAAAACCACCAGTCGTAGCAATCTTCTTTACCTCTGCGAGCTTCCGCATCCTTTTCTGTAGCTGCCGGCGGAATAATCACGCGGTCTTTGAGGAGTTCGTTATTCGGCCAGTTTTCAGGAAGGGCTACTTTTTCCTTCTCGTGTGTTTGCAATGCTTTTAGAGCGCGCAACACTTCATCAACCTGACGACCGATTTCCTGAGGATAATAGATGGATAAGCGAATACGTCCTTTCGGGTCGATAATAAATACCGCACGTACAGTATTGGTTCCTTTTTCAGGAGCAATCATACCAAAACGCTTGGAAACGCGTCCCATTTCATCGGCGATAATCGGGAACGAAATTTCCACACCCAGCTTTTCTTTAATCCACTCAGTCCACTTTATATGAGAGAATACCTGGTCTACAGAAAGTCCTATCAGTTCAGTATTAAGCTTTTTGAACTTTTCTGCGCGGTTGGCAAAGGCTACAAATTCTGTAGTGCATACCGGTGTAAAGTCTCCGGGGTGACTGAAAAGCACTACCCATTTTCCTTTATAGTCGTCGGGTAGTTTTTTGGGTCCGTGTGTCGTGTTTACTTCCATCTCTGGAAACATGTCGCCTAATAAAGGCATTCCTTTTTGTTCTTCCATTGTTTTACTGTTTTTAAGATTTAACAATTATTATTATTCAAATTATTTTTTTAAGAAAGGAATGATTTTAACATCCATTTAGTTTTTTCCTGCGACTCAAGCATACCGATAGCCAAGTCGGCAGTAACATCGTCATCACTGTCTTCAGCTATCGCAATTAGCTCACGTTCTTTTTTCATCAGGATATCCAGATCATTCAAGAAGGCTTTTACAGTTTCTTTTCCTTCTGATATGTCCACAATCTCTTTTACGGAAGCATGCTTAATAAAGTCAGAATAGCTATGCAATGGCTTTCCTTCAAGCATGAGGATGCGTTCGGCAATTTCATCACCATTTTCAGCTAATTCATTGTAAAGCTCTTCATATTTTTCATGAAGCATGAAAAAATTCTGTCCCTTCACATTCCAGTGAAAGCCTTTTACATTCATGTAAGCAACCTGCACATCGCTGAGCAGTTCGTTTAACTTACCTATTGTTTTGTCGTTTTCCATTTTGTTTATTGTTTTTGTTAATTATTGCTTTGTTTATCCAGAAAATCTCCAGTAATATATAGTTTAATATCCCGGATATTGAAATTCTCAATTCCTTTATCACGGAAATAACCTTCTATCATTTCCGTCAGTTCATTGTCGTTATAATCTTCAATTCGACCGGTTTCAGGGCTGTACAGGTGATGATGCTTGTGCAAGGCTGCATCATAACGCATCACTTCCCTATCGGTAATGACTTTTGTAATCAGCCCCTTATTCTTTAGTATCTCGAGAGTTTTATATACCGTTCCGGTAGCAACTGACGGGTGGTGCTCTTTTACATGCTCCATGATTTCATCCACGGTTGGATGATTATCCAGATTCATCAATGCTTCCAGCACAGCTATACGCTGCGGAGTAACCTTTAATCCCGCTTTTGATAGTTCGTGTTGTATTTCCGTCCGATTCATAATTTCATTCTCAATTAAGAAACATTCTTATTTAAGAACAAAGATCATAATAAAATGTTTACGAAATGTTATAAAGTAGTTAAAAAATCTTAATCGTCAGAGAATTCTTTTACAAGCTCCCTGTATTTTGAAAAGACACGGGCACGAGATACAAAACCAATATATTTTCCTTTGTCAACCACCGGGATATTATAATGCTGCGACTTCTGAAATTTGGTTGCCACGCTTTCCATTGATTCATTTGACGAGATAGAGACGTCAGGCATAAACATTAAATCAGTTACATTAACTTTATCATACATTTCCGGTTTAAAGATTATATCACGGATTTCATTAATGAAAACCACGCCCTTAAAGTTATTTTCTGCATCAACTACCGGAAAAACATTCCGTTCTGATTTGGCGATGGTTTTTACTAATTCTCCAAGCGAAGCATTTCCATCTACCGTAAGGAAGTTTCTTTCAATCAATTTATTTACGCTTAGCCTTGACAAAGCTACTTTATCTTTATGATGCGTCATAAGCTGGCCTTTTATGGCTAACCGTTTGGTATATATAGAATGAGGTTCGATGTAGTTAATGGTCAGGAAGCTGATTGTAGACGTAATAATTAATGGAATGAAAAGCTCATAGCCTCCGGTTATTTCGGCAATTAAAAAAATGGAAGTTAGCGGGGCATGCATTACACCAGCCATCACACCTGCCATACCTACAAGGGCAAAACTAGTTAAAGGAACTTCGCCCAACGACAACCGGTTGATAACCATGGCTGCAACTAACCCCACAAAACCTCCCGTAAACAAAGAAGGCGCAAATATGCCGCCCACGCCACCACTGGCTGTGGTAACCGACATGGCAATCACCTTAAAAAATATAACACACAATAGATAAAGAACTAAAAACCAAAAGCTATCTTTCCAGTCATAAAAAAAACTATTGTGCGTAACGGTCTCTACGTTGTTATTAAGAATGGATATTAAGGTACTATAGCCTTCTCCATATAATGAAGGAAACAAAAAGATTAAAACACTTAATATTCCTCCACCAATTATAAAGCGGGTTATGTTATGATGAATCTTATGAAATTGTTCTTCTACAAACATCGTCCCACGTGTAAAGTAAATAGAGACCAAGCCGGCAAAAACTCCAAGAATGATATAATGAGGAATATTATTCAGCATAAAGGGTTCTACATCCCCAAAAGCAAACAGCGCTCCTTTTTCCATCAGAAAGAAGGATACCATCGTTCCGGTAACAGCAGCTATTAACAGTGGGATAATCGAAGCCATAGTCAAATCGAGCATTAAAACCTCCAGGGTAAATACCAGCCCGGCAATCGGGGCATTAAAAATGCCGGCTATCGCAGCAGAAGAGCCGCATCCTATTAAGAGCAATACTGTTTTGTAGTTCAGCCTGAAAAAACGTCCTATGTTGCTCCCGATTGAGGCGCCTGTTAGCACAATAGGAGACTCCAACCCTACCGAACCTCCAAACCCAACGGTAAATGTACTGGCAATCATACTTGAATAAGAATTATGCCCATCAATATATCCATTTCGTTTGGACATGGCATAGAGAATTTTGCTAACTCCGTGTCCGATATCAGCCTTGATAATGTATTTTACAAACAACACGGTGATGATAATTCCGATTATGGGATAAAACAAATAGAGAATATTTTCCGTATCCAGCCGAAACCCCGAGGTAAGCTGATGATGTACAAAATGCACGATGTTTTTTAAAAGCACAGCGGCCAACCCACTCAGTATCCCGATCAGCAAACTTAGAACCAGGATAAACTGACGCTGTTTCAGATGCTTCGATCTCCAGGCAAAAAACCTGATTAACAATCTCTTGCTCCACATATTGGTATTGTTCGTGCAAAAGTACGTAATCATATGGTCATGAGTGAAAAAACCGGCCTGATTTAACCAGCTGATCCACTATTTCAATTCATTCAAAAGAAGTAATTTTGGGCTTTCGCCGAAAAAGCGCTAAATCAATCATGAAATTTGAATACCAACTAAACGAGCTGGGGAAACATAAACAACCGTTTTTGTTTTATGTGGATTTTGAAATGAAAAACCCCTATGTTTTTCCATTAAATTTTTCGCCTCCTGAAAATATTCTTTACGATATACCTGGTCATACCAATACAAAACCAAGGAAGGATTCCCCTGCAGTCAACATTCATCCTGCTCATGTTAGTTTCAAATCTTATCAGGAAGCCTTTAATTATGTACAGCAGGAACAACGCAACGGAAATTCATACCTCACTAACCTTACTTTCAAAACTCCGTTATCAACAAACAATACTTTAGAAGAGATTTTTCATGCAGCCAGCGCCAAATACAAACTCTGCGTTAAAAATGAGTTTGTAGTCTTTTCGCCTGAAAGTTTCGTTACTATAGCAAATGGAAACATCAAGACCTATCCTATGAAAGGGACTATCGATGCATCAGTGAGCAATGCCAAAGAAGTTATTTTATTTGATACGAAGGAAAAAGCGGAGCATTTTACCATTGTAGACCTTTTGCGCAATGATTTGAGTATGGTGGCCAAACAAGTAAGGGTAAACCGCTTCAGATATATCGACAGGATTCACACTCCAGAGCGTGATCTATTACAAGTAAGCTCAGAAATAACAGGGGTATTGCCCGATGATTATCTTAACAATTTAGGAACAATTTTATGCACGCTTCTGCCTGCTGGTTCTGTGAGCGGAGCACCCAAAAGAAGAACCCTGGAAATCATAAAAAAGGCAGAAGACCGCAAAAGGGGATACTATACTGGAGTTGCCGGGATTTTTGACGGTGAAACTCTTGATACTTTTGTGATGATCAGATTTATAAGCCGGAGTAACAGACAGCTTTATTATCACAGCGGTGGAGGCATAACCGTAAACAGCATTGCCAGGAAGGAATACCAGGAAATGAAAGATAAGATTTATGTGCCGTCTGATTGAAACCATCAAATACCGTAACGGAAAGTTTCATTTGCTTTTCTACCACGAAGCAAGGGCCAACCATGCCAGGAAAATCCTGTTTGGAATAAATAGCCCCCTGCTTCTAAACAAAATAAAAATCCCACAGAACCTTAAAGGAAATCAGACTTATAAATGCCGGGTGGTTTACCAAACAGATATCCTGGAGGCAACGTTTCATCCATACCATTATCGGCCTGCGCATACATTTCAATGTGTTTACGATAATCAGGTAACATATCCTCATAAATTTGATAACCGAATGTCTATAGAAACGCTGGAGGCCCAAAAAGGCGAAGCGGACGATATCATCATAATCAAAAACCAGCTCGTTACCGATGCAGCTAACAGCAACCTGGCCTTTTTGAAAAACGGGAAATGGTATACACCCAATAGCCCACTGCTCATGGGAACTAAACGAGCTTATTACCTGGATATTGGAATGATTATACCGGCAGGAATTTCGGTGGAAAACCTGCATGAATATGAAAAGGTGTGCCGCATCAATGCATTTATGAATATTTCCGAAAAAAATGCTGTTTCCACAGAACAAATCCGGTTATACTAAAGCGGGCTGATTTTTAACAACCAGCCCGGAAACTTCGTTTAGTAAAGCATAGTACGTCTGTCATACTCAATGTTAAAGGATAAATTCTCCACCACATCATTATATTTCTGCAGCAGTTGTTCTTTGTTTTTGGCTCCCAAAAAAATGTTTGCAAGCTCATAGCTGTAGCTGTCCTGTCCGTACATGTCATCCAGGTTCATTTCAGGTTTTACATTAATTTTTATGGCTAAGTCATCATAGCGTTCTTTCAGTTTTTTCAATTCATCTTCTGAGGGAACGCCTTTTACTTTACCACTCTCAAAAGTACGTAGCATAAAGTGAGCTGCAATACGATAATCGCCGTTATAGTCCAAAGCCTTAGGTCTCTGTCCCAGTGCCAGATTCAGCATGATATGATGGTGTGATATCCCATGGATTTTCTCAAAAATATCCGTATGGGCCTGAGAAATCCGGGGGTTGATCTCCAGCAGGTAAACCTGGTTGGCAGTGCTGTTGTAGAAAAACTCAATGTTAAAGGCAGAATTCCACAGACCTACTTGCGCTATAGCCCGGCGGGCCACATCCGCCATTCTAAATTGAATTTCCTGGGGCAGCGAAGAAGGGTATTCATAGCGCGAAAACGAAGAGCGGTCCTCTTCCCTCACCGAATCAACAATGCCATAAACAACTACTTCATCATCAAAAGCATACCCTTCTATGGTACATTGATGACCGTTGATAGGCGTTTCTGCGATCATGGTTTCACGCATTTCCGCAAACTCCTGAGGCATCCCATATTCTTTTAAGATGTAGTTAAACGGTTCTGACATAAAGTTAACATGCTTTCTTACTTCTTCCATGTATTCAGAAAACTGAACAGGCCCGTTTATTTTGTATGCCAGAAACGACCGGTAAGATTTGATAGGTTTGATCCAGTATGGCGTTATAAAATCAATACTTTGGAACGCATCTTCCTCAAAAGGATCAAAAGCCTTGAACTGTGGAATATGCTTCGGGATTACTTTTTGCTGTTCAAACCGGCTCCAGTACTTATGTTCGCATTTAAGCACGCTCTCCAGCGATGGTCCGGGCAGGTTATACTTTTCTGCTATGATTGGAACCAATACTGTACCGGGAAAGTCATAATAAGACACAATAGCATCAATATGCCCCACTTTTTCTATACGTTCATCCGCTTTTTTCAATAAATCCGGTATGGAAATATCAGAGACCCCTCTGATATCAGAAATTTCCAGTGCCGCATGGAAGTCGCAATATTCAGCTTCCGGTAACTTGTTAAGTTTATCCAGGTTGAAAGCGTCCAGCCCAACCACAAATACTTGCTTTTTCTTATTCATCTTAATTCTTTTGTTAAAAATACTTTTTTTCTGTTGTTTTGAAGATAATCGATTTGGTTATTGCTATGACAAAAAATTACAATAAGTCACGTTGAATTCTTTCGTCAAAAGTTTTACTAAATACCCGAACATCGCCCTCATATGCATCGAGTGTGGCGCGTATGATAAAATGCGTGCGGGTTGAAGTGAGCACAGTCCGCGTAATTGCCTGTGCCGTCCATGTATCTCGTTTAAATAAACGAATGCTTTTTACTTCTCCTCTTAAGGTATCATAATTATTTCCTATGTAGGAATAGCGCTCGGAAACATCCCTCCCGACTTGCCAGTTGATATCATCCAGCACATACTCCTTGTCATTGTTTACCACATTAAGCGATACTTCATTATTAGCCAGATTATGCTCCACTCTCCATTCTCTTTTGGGTGGATTAATCAGTGTAATGGGATAATGAGGCGTTTGTCCGGGTTTGCCCAAATCACGTATCTCATCATCCTGTATTTTCTTTCTGTGTGGTAAAATCACCCTGCTATTTTCAGTATAAACCGTAATTCTGGCCGGTTCAGGTGAAGGCCATGCCAAAGGCCAGTAAGAAGTAGAAACGGAAATGCGGATTTGATTTCCTTCCGGGAAATGCTGTGCGATATAATTCATGGGCACTTTGATGCGATAGCGCTTGTGAGGCTCTAAAGGTTCAGGATTCTCATCGCTATTGCGGTGCGTCAGATTCAGCAACCCATACGAAACACGCGTAGCGCGACCATCAGGAGCCACATCAGAAATCCTGACCGCCACTGTAGCGACTGGTTTGTCAGAAGACAAATCCAACTCTACAACCGGACTCCCCAGAATTTCAAATTCATTCTCCAGAGGATCGCTGTCAAAAACCAATGCCCCGCCATCTTCTTCCCGCTGGTCACTTGGCAAATCAGTAGATTCCGAGTAGGAACACCATTTTCCGGCAAAAAGCCCTACATTAAGCGGACTCTGAATTGACATGGCGAGATCGGTGTCACATTCTTCCTTTTGATCAGAAATTCTTCCGGGCAAGAGCAAATAACGCTTTTCTTTAATATGGCTGTTTTGCGGAGGCCATTCCTTTTCTGTCACCCATCTTCCCGGCCGCCGTGATGATAGCGGGGATATAGTATCCTGCATCCATACACGCAAGACAGGTTCTTCCTTCACGCCATGATCAATTCCTTTCAGCCACTGGTCCCACCATCTCACCGATTCGTTCAGGAAATCTATTTCAGGTCCCGGTCCGCCCATATGAGGATATTTATGGCCCCAAGCGCCTATTAAGCCTTTTTTAGGAACGTCCAGGTTTTCCATCAGCCGGAATACTGTATTAGAGTATCCGTCAGCCCAACCACTCACGGCAAACACAGGGCATTTTATGGCTGAATAATCTTCGCATACCGAGGCGTGTTTCCAGAATGCATCACGTCGCTGGTGATCGAGCCAGTTTTTAAGCCACAACCCGCTTCCTGCAAGCCGTTCCAGCCACATATCCTTCCATTTTTCACCAGCCACCAGCGGATCGGGAGGGCAACTGTTAAAAGCAAACATGGTAGAGGCCCATGAGAGGTTGTCTGTGAGTAAGGTTCCGCCCATATAATGAACATCATCGGCGTACCGGTCATCTGAGGAAGCAACCGAAATCACAGCCTTCAACTCCGGCGGTTGCAAAGCGGCAATTTGCAAGCCATTGAATCCACCCCACGAAATGCCAATCATACCGATATTTCCATTGCACCATGTCTGTGATTCCATCCATTTTAAAACCTCCAGTCCGTCATCAAGTTCCTGCTGAAGATATTCATCCCTTAGAATGCCTTCTGAATCGCCACTACCCCGGAGGTCAACACGAACAGCAGCATAGCCGTTTTGTGCAAAATAACCGTGAATTTCATGATCTCTTACGGCTTTAAAATCCCGTTTCCGGTAAGGGATATATTCTAAAATGGCGGGTACCAGATTACGGTCTGATTCAGCCGGCAGCCAGATTTTGGCCGCCAGATGGGTACCGTCGCTCATTGGAATCCATGTATTTTCTATAATTCTTATATCTTGCATTTTTTAATTGATATTGATGTATAATTAACGGCATTAAAACTATTAACCCATGAATATTTTTTCATGGGTTTTTCCGGACTATTGCTTAATATCTTCCTGTATCTCCTTTATGACAAGCATAATCAGATGTTATCCAAATTTAAATTATCCTCGACAAAGGTATATCATATTGGATTATCAAAAGACGTATCAATAAAAATAAATTAACCTAAAATATTCTCCTACTATAATGAGTTTCTGCATAATATCGAAACTTTGAATTTAAATTGGCGATCCAATTCTCTGAAAAGATCAATCGTATTTTTAACGTATTTTACTTTTATAACATGTAGTTATTCAGCTACATAAGCTGATATTTTTTCGATTTTGTTGCTACAAATGCTTTTCTAAGTCAGTTTTTTTCATATTGAAAAGTTTTAAAACCTGTTCCTGTACCTGGTTGAGTTCCGTTATTTTAATGCTGTCAACATTTCTCCCTAAATTTAGTTTTACTAACTTAATATCTTTGAGTTCTTCTAATATATCAGAAAAACATAGCCTGCTTTTTGCTTCTTTGTTCCATGATGCCAGAAAGGGGAATATTTTGTCTTCCATCTCTTTTACAATGGCGTAAGAGAACATGGAAAGCAAAACATGCCCGCGGGTTTGGGCCTGGTTGCGGTGATAGACCGGGCGTATTTGGATATTGTCGCTCTTGAAATCGCGGAATGCATGTTCAACATGTTGCAGGTTTTTATATTGCTGCCTGACCTCTGTTTTTTCCATTTCTTCTTTTTCAACATTGGTGCACACCACATATTTCCCGGCAAGTTGTTTTGCCTTCTGATACTTTTCTGCCTTGAAATCGATAACAAAGGCCTGGTTACTTATTTCTGTAATTTCATAGTACTGTTTCAGGCCCCGCTTCGATACTATCTTTTCGATGCGCAATTTGTACCGGTCGAGTTGTTTTTCGTTAAAACCTGTTACTAATGTTTTGTTTTTATGCCCGTTGTTTAATTTCTGAATGTTTTCTGTATTTTTCCTGTGGCGTTTCTCCCACGAGGCTTTTACTTCTGCTATCTCCTCGTCGGCAATCGCGCGCATGGTTTTCAGGTAAGTTAGTTCCTGCTCCTGGAGCGCCGCGTTGACCGAGAGCACGTACCGCTCACCTTCGTATTCCACTTCTGCCAGCTCGTTGCTGAACAGCTTTAATTGTATGATATTATTATCTAACAGGCTCCTGATTTCCTGGTTGGTCAGCCCGGTGATGTAACGCACGCCCTGTTTGCCTGCTTCATCCATCCCTTCTAAATTATAACGGATTTTCATCCCCCTGTCGCCCACGAAAATAACCTGGCTGGTATCAAACTCCGCTTTGATGCTTTGTATTTGTTCCTGCACTGTGGTATGGTCGTTGATATTCCCTTCAAAAACCTCCACCTTTAAAGGGAAACCTTCGCTGTCGGTTATCAGTCCGATGTTAATCTGCATCTTCCCTTTTTTCTTGTCGCGGTTGTAACCAAATGCGGCAAGTTCGTTTTGCGTGCCTTCAAAATAAGTGCTGGTGATATCGTACAAATAGACTTCTTTGTGCTTATTCTTATGGTATAAAAACCACTTACGTTCTATTTTTTGCTGCATCAGGCTGGCCTGACCCAGCGAAGAATACAAATCATCAATTTTTGTGTTGCCAATGTCGAGTTTAAGTTTTGAGCAAATGTTTTCATTGCGCCCAAGCCAATTGTAAATGCCAAGTTTGCTCCCTCTGGTAACTATTTTTCCAATGATGATGGCTTTTAAAAGGGCAGCTTGCCGGGCGGGAAGTGCTTTTTCTAGGGTCTGGCTAATACGCAATTTATCCATAAGATGCATCAGCAAATATAACAGCCCAAAATCGGTGGCGCTTTTAACTAAAATGTCTTTGACTGCAACTAATGCCTTTTTATTGTATTTGAGCGTATTTTCAATAGTAAGAACAAGTTCCTCAGGCATATGCGAGAGGTTTGTCTCAACTTTTGTTTTTATTTTCTTGCCTTGCCTGTATTTGGTGCATAACAAAGTGGATGTGTACACTTTGCCGTTTTTGCCTTTTGTTTTGTTTCTTTGGATATACATGCCACAAAGATAATTATAGTTTCTACTTTATGTGCATATTATTTGTTTTATTTATAAACATTTAAATGTTAATAACTATTACATATTAGTTGCTACTTTTGTAAGAAAATATGACGCTTTTTGTTGGTATTCATTAGGTTGCGTAAGTAAAATCCGTTTTATACGAAACATTAAAGGAATTGCAAGCATCCGGGATTTTAATTTTATTTTTCCTGCCAGGCTGTCTGATTTCCTGTTGATTTACAACCGCTTATGTGTCTATCCATGCACCAGTTACCTCGACACAGAAATTTATAAATTACAATGAATTATGATAATGCTCTTAAGCATTCAATTGATGAATTACGTATGAATAAATCTCAAACAAAAAAAGCCGCACACTTTGTACGGCCTCTTTTTTTGATTTTTAATATTACTGCAACGTAAACCGGATTGGCATGTTAAACTGCACACGAACCGGTTTTCCTCTTTGCTCTCCGGGTTCCCATTTGGGCATTTCTTTCACAACCCTGATAGCTTCTTCATCGCAGCCTCCGCCAATTCCACGCAATACGCGAACATCGGTGATGTCTCCATTCTTTTCCACAACGAAGGTTACAAAGACTGTTCCCTGAATTCCGCTCTCACGCGCCAATTGTGGATATTCAATATTATTAGCCAGGTATTTTTTCCTTGCCTGTTCACCGCCGGGGAAAGAAGGCTGTTTTTCCACAACCATGAAGACTTTCTCTTCCTCTACTTCTTCCTCTTCTTCAAATTGCGGAACATATTCCTCTACTTCTGTATCCTCATCGGCAGTTACGTCAATTTCAATATCATCTTCTACATCAACATCATCTTCCACAATATTTAATTCCGTGGTGGTTTGAGGAGCTTCAGGTGGCGGTGGTGGCTCTTCCTGCTTGGTAATAGGAATAATTTCTTCAGTAACATCTGATTGAGCTCTGTTCTGCAATTCCACCTCTCGTTTTTCATAGCTTTTCCATTCAAAAGCTGCCAACGTGATGGCCAGGCTTATGATGAGTCCTATTTGTAAAAAAAGCGTACGCTTTTTTTCCAGATCCGCTTTCGGTGATTTTTTTGGTTCCATAACCTCTGATTTCTTCTGTTAATATAAACTCTTAACCAATTTTGTGGGCTAAAGTATTAATAATTTTTCGTTTCATCAGGTTTCTTTAGGTTTTTTTTGTAAAGAAAATCAAAACCCCACATTCCTGATAAGCATCCCAGCGCATCGGCGCCAAAATCATATAAACTGCCTTTGCGCCCGGTAAACAGATACTCCTGCATCAACTCAGTAGTGGCTCCTATTGCAATAGCGGTAACCAACACCACCACAAAAATAAAACGCATGCGGTTTGTTGGATATTGTGTAACAAAGCTTTTTAATGCAAGGAACACTAATACAGCAAACATCAAAATGTGTGCCAACTTATCATATTCAAGCCATTCCTTAAATGATTTTACACGAGGCACATATTCTGAGGGCATACCTGTCAGAATAAAAATAAGCAGCAACCATGACATCCATGGCCAGTGTTGTTTTATGACATAGTTTTTGTTCATCTGTTGATAACAAAAAAAAGCAGTAATTGACCAAAGGCAACTACTGCTATTTCTCAATTAAAATGTTTCTCTAACTATCAATTTGCTTTTTGTAGTCTTCTGCATCAAGCAAGTCATCAAGCTGCGCTTTATCAGTGACTTTAAGCTTTACAATCCAGCCGTTTTCGTATGGGTCTTTGTTAACCAATTCGGGTTGGTCTTCGAGCTCTTCATTAAACTCGAGGACTTCTCCTGAGATCGGCATATACAGATCAGATACGGTTTTAACGGCTTCAATCGTACCAAAAGTATCTCCTTTTTCAAGTGTTTCGCCTTCTGTCTCCACTTCAATGAATACAATGTCTCCGAGCTCTTTCTGAGCATAATCTGTAATACCAACATGAGCTGTATCGCCTTCTATGCGTATCCACTCATGGTCATTGGTATACTTCAAGTTATCACGAATGTCCATAATTCTTTTTTTTCAGGTAATTGATCGTTTCAAAAATACGAAATAAAGATTCATCACAAAAATAAAAATCTTTTTTAACACTCCATCAGAAACTTTTCTGAATTATAGAAAACCTATCTGAATATCTGCCCTATTGCAATGAGAATGTCATACTGATTCCGCCCTCTGTATTTGAGGTGGGGAACTGGGTTGAGATGTAAGGATTGTTTACATTTTTATTGAAATAAAACCGCAAATTAAACCGCTCACTCACGCTGTAATCAGCAGAGGCATTAAGGGTATACATCCTGCGGCCGGCAGAAATTTGCGTAACATCCTCATTCAATCTTCTGAGTATTGTTTTGTTGTTTTTGATAGTTAAATCTGCCTTTATATTCAAGTCGCTGCTGGAACGGCTGCGTTGATTATTTCCGCCTGTCAAGGATTTAACAAAAAACTCAATATCCTTCACTCTGTATCCCAAACCGATAACATAATCCTGTGATTTTACCTCGGTGAGTTGATTGTTCGTAAAACTCAAAGACAGGTTCCTTGATTTTTTAATCTCAAAGCGGGCCATCAGGCTGTTATGCATCGTAGCGTCCAGGCCAATAAGCGGACTGAACTGTTCTGATATAGAAATCACTCCAATCTCCTTAGAAGGATAAAAGTTATTGGCCTGATCACGAGCTACAGAATATCCTCCGTCTTCCTGGTATTTGGTGTTTGAAGTGTAAGAGCCCACATTATATGAAGACCGGAAGCTGTGTGTCATGCTAATGGATTTAAGGTATTCTTTTATCCAGCTTATTTCCCTAAGCCCGTCAAAAGTGATGCGCCAGTTAGGCAGTGGAATTGAAGGGAACGGATTAAGGCTAGCATTTGCCGGAGAGTCGCCTGTGTAAGCCGCCAGAAATGAAGGTATTAATACTTGCTGAGAAGTAGGTCCGTACCCATCCGGGTAACCGGTAGAGTCTGTTACCCCTTGAGACCATGGGTTCTCATCTCCATAACGATTAGCAATGATCCGACGGTTTTCTTTTAAAGTCTCAAACGCTTGTGAAAAATTTTCATCATTAAACTTTTCAAAAGCCGTATTCCAAGTGATTATACTCGTGCTGAAACTACCGGATTCTACAGGGTTAAAAGCGCCAAACACGCTATCAGCCCCGGCTTTAAAATATTCTGTATGAGAAAACGATTCTGTCTGATTACCGGTCAGCTCAATCCTGAAATCATTAAAAGGCTCTATATTCACGCGATAAGACAAATTAATATTGCGCTTATTCATGTAAGGATTGTTTAGCAAAGTATCATACGTAATCCAGCCATTTTCTGCAGCATCGTAGCGGATATCCTGCTGACTGCCAAACGCAAAAGCAAGTCCCGGAGCCCTGTCACTCATCCGGTTGCCTAACATAGTCGGCTCTGGTAAGAAGCCCGGCAAGCGAATTCCATTGGTTTCGTTATAGCTGATAGATGCATCTTTAACCCCGGTAATAACCCGCAATGTATTGTCGAGGACCTTTTTGAGTGTTTCATTCAGCTTGCTTTCCTCATCTTCTTCTTTTTCTTCTTCATCTTCATCAGACTGGTCTTGCTGCCGTTGATTTCCTGGGTTACCGCGGCCTACCCCAGGGCCTCCCCTGCCTCTTCCGGATCGCTGTGTTTGATTCAGGTCTTTCAGATAATCAACTTTTTCATACAAATTAGAAAACCGGAAGTTAGAGTTTAACTGGATATTCTGAGAATTTTCTATTGAATTACCCAATCTTTCCTGAACAGATCGCGCAGAAGCCTGCCATGTATAATTGGCCGTATAACGAGCCTGAAGGTTCGTCCAGTCAAACAGGGGAATTTTATTAATCGGCACATTATAAGAAGCATTCAAACTGTGTGTATACCGATCTATGGTTCCGAAGTTGAAAAGCTCCTGCTGAATCGTATCGCGAATAGCGCTGTATTCATCGCTGTTTCTGTCTATAACCCCGGGTGGCTCATCAATGAAGGCATTTACATTAGACGAAAAATCTAATTTAATAGAGCGCGTAATATTATACTGCAACTCATAAATCCGGCGCCAATCCCAGTCTTTTAAATATGTGGGTTCCAGTATTATATCGCCCCGGCTCTTGCTTCTCAGCAAACGCTCATTATATTCCCGGTTCATCTCTGTCCTGAACGAAAACATTTTGGGCAAATAATTGAAGTTAAACTCCCTGATAGGTGTCAACCAGTCATTTTGCAGTAATGAGATACTTTCAAAAGGTGTAACAGGTTCGGGACTCGTAGAGAAATTATATCCCACTCCTCCGTGGTATTCTTTAGTAACGTCATATTCTATATCAATATTCCGCCGTGATATTTCAGAGTAAGCATAAGACAAATTAAAGTTCTCAATATCCCAGGGCATGGGCTTGCCTGTTCCTCCACCTACCCGGTCTTTCCTGACGTTCATGAAGTTGATGTTTTTTCTTACCGTCAAATCTTCTGAGCGACTCAAAATAGAGTCCTGTTCGCTTTCGGGGGTATTATCAAGCCGGTCTTTCAACCTGATATCAGGGCTCATTGGGTCGTATTCCGGCCTGCGTCTGGATTCAGAGTAGTCAAAGTGCATTGGGATTTTCACTCCGGATTCTTCAGGAAAGAACATTCCCAGTTCAAGATTCGTAGCAAAATCAAACTGGGTGATGCTTTCTTTCTGCCGCTCGTCTGTGCTTTGCTCAATGCTTCCAAAGCCCGGAGTGCTATGACTTCCGGCAATTGTTACCGTACCCAGATCAGCGAGATTAGCTCTTACCCTGGCAGTAGCTGCCCACCCCGAATTTTCATCGAACCCGGTTAGTCTTAACTCGTTAACCCAAATTTCGGCACATTTTTCCAATCCGTCGTCATCATCATTGATATTGGTTTTCTTAGGATTCCGCACGCCTATCATGATAGTTTTTACATCACTAAGGCTTGGCGTTCCTTTTACTGTAATCTTGTTTTTACCGTCATTAACTTCAAACGGCAAATTGTTTGAGGCCTGTGTATTCCCCTGCCCCCGTGCATCTTGCCTCTTCAATTTGGCATCAGTGAGTTTCTCAAGCAGCAAGTCAATTTCATTATCTTCAGGCCAGATATCTTGCCTGTTACCTGTACCCCAATCCGTAAACTCAAGAGGCACTTCATATTCATAATAATCTTCATCGAAATCAGATCCTAAACGGATAAAAGCGGTCAAATCACCGGTTTTGTAATTGTCTTCAATATCAGATTGCTCAGCGTGGATAAACATTTTCAGACGCTTATATTGTCTGAAATCAAAGTCAGTAGTTTTATAAGCTGCTCTTGCAAAGCCATCGGGCAGGTCGCACACTTCCAAAACCATTGATTGTTCGTTTTGCTGATTAACCGTGGTTGTTCCCACATTTCTTTCACGCTCTACACCGGGCGGCAGAACATACGGAATAGGATCGCGCTGGCCGTTTTCTTCTATATTGACAGCAGAGATGTTAAAAATAGATTCATCCTCATCCACCAGGTATTCGCCATCTTCGATCAGAGCCTGGTTGAATTTCCGCCACTCTCCTCTGACGAGCTCAAGCGTAGCAAAACGCAGCACTACAGGTTCCTGAAAATCTTTCATAAACATCCTCATGAAGCGGATAGATTTAAAGTCTTGAATATTGCCCACGACTTTATTCGGATTTCGAACCGGGATTTTAAACTGATACCATGTAACCGATCTGCGCTCACCATTAGCTAATTGCTGAGGAGGGGGCGTGTATTTGTCAGCGATATAATTCTGACCTACCTCCATTTTTTCAGGATCAAGTTCAATCTGATACTGAAAATAGCGTTCTGATTCGCTAAGCGTATTATCCTCATTAATGTCTTCAACATCAGGCTGTCGGGTTGCCGAGGTAGAGTAAGGCTCCGGATTCATATCATCGGTTGGGGAGTTCCCGTCAGGTCCGTTATACCTTTTATATCGCTCTAACACACTGGAATATTGGGGGTCCTGGTCTAAATCATTTCCTCTGAAATATTGAAAATCGTCACTTGAAGGGTCTTCTAAAGCCTTTTCATAAGCCTCAGAACCAGGACCATACATGGATGCTAATTGCTGGATATATACTGAGTCAAAATACTCCTGTTCATCTTCATTTCTAAGACCGTCATAGCCTACATCCTGGAAAGGTCGTGCATCAGGTTCATTATCAAATTCATTTACCATAGACTGAACAGCAGGCACGCGCCCCCAAATGGTAGTATCTACATTTGTTACTTCCTCAGAAGTAGGTAAGCCGTGTTCAAAACTCTTTCGTCCATCGCGGAGAATGTCTTCTGAAATATCTCCCAGGTTAATATAGAGTTTACCTCCCTGAGTGTTAATCGGCTCTTTGGGGCCGTCTCCGTCAGGATCAGCAAAGGGATCCATCATCCAAAACTCAATATACTCTACGTTTGTAGCTTCAAAATCAGAACTTTCGATTTTCCGCATCAAACCACCCCAGCGTGTTTGCGGATCTTTCAGGTTTCCTTGTTCATCCACTCCGGCCGAAAACCCGGGATCACCTTCGGTGTCATAATTGTAAGGTCCACGCTCTTCAGGATAGAAAGCCACATTAAACACCGGAAGGTTCGTGTAGTTATTCTGTGGGGGATCAATATTCGGAAAAATTTCGTTTTCAGGGATATACCTTGTATAATGGGAAGACAATTCATCATTGTCAATATTCGGCGGACGCAATGTTCCGGTTCTTTCATAAAATAAGGGATCGATAACATACCATGCCGTCAGCGCCCTGTTAAAGCCATACCTGAGGCCTGTGCCGCTAGCTGCTTCGGGAAACATGCTACGTTCAGTTTGCCCTCCCGGCGTAGAGGCCAAAGACCAATCTCCGACCTGAGAAAGATTGATGGTTGACTTACTTCCTTCAAAATCTGCAATATAGGCAGTTCCGGCATCTCCCACTGCCTTTGAGTGTCCGGGGATAAAATGCGCGAACTCACCGTTAAATTGTATATTGCTTTCTTCTTTCGTATCAATAAAGGGCAATTTATCCACCATTCGGGTTAAAAAACGGGATTCGGTTTCATAATCAAAATTTAAGCCCCAAATGGTATTTGAGATGGGGTCATCTCCATAATTGGTTTTTTGCGTAAGTGGTCTCTCATGCAAATTAATGATGGTTCCGCCTACGTTGAAATTATCCTGAATCTTATGATCGAAATGAGCGCCCATCATTCGCTGCTGCTGGATATTAAACATGCTGTTGCTTTCCAGCGATATGTTAATAGGTGTACCGGAATTGAGTATGCCTTCGTTGATGATGCGGACACGACCTAATGTATAATCAACAGTATAATCAACATTTTCAGTCAATTCATTTCCCCCGGCAGTTACTTTTACGGAGCCTTTGGGCACATTCAGCGCATCCAGGCTGATCTCTGATCCTGAAGAGGATTTATACCGGCCTTCTATGATAAACTTGTTTTTGCTGGGATATTGCTGGGCGCCCACTTTAGTCATGGAATAAAGCGAGTCATAGGCATATTTATCACCTAATTCCTCAGAGCCTAGCTGCTCACGTAAATATTTCCCGAAAGGCTCTAAAACCGGAAAATACACTTTTCCGGTAGAAGATTCAATAGTACCTCCTTGTGTAGCTGCATTATCAAGAAAGTCAAAAACCCCGTCATGGGGAGGATTGTTTTGCTGATTGAGATTATCTAAATTCAGCACCTTGATAAGCGGAACTCCATTCACATTTTCAGGACCTTCATTAAGATAGCCGGTAGGAACTCCTTCTTCTCCTCCTGAGTATAATACATTGAGCATGAAATCTTCGCGGTTTACCTGGTTCGCATCTATAGAATAGACGTTTTTCATCATCAAATCCCACATTGGAATATTGGTATTTACCGCTGTACTTTTCAATAACTTTACCACCAGGGAATTAGGTGAAGATATCCCTTCATCGGAAAACTCACCTACCTGATAGACTTCATCGCGACCAACAATTTTATATTCATAGGCTACGGCTAAAACCTGGTCTGCATTTAAGGTTGTATTTAATGAAATAAACCCAAGCTTATTGTTCACCGTATATTGTGAAGGGTCTAATCTCGTGGCGTTTTCCACTTTTTCGTACCCTTTTCCGGAAACAAATCTTAATGGGTGATTCTCAAGATAATCACTAACCGAATTAATATTGCGCAACCGGTCAGCAGGAACCTCATCGAATAAATTATTTGATTCATTAGAGGGGGAATTAGCTCCCGCCGTAGCCTGGATACCTTCATTATTAAATCGGCGTGTTTCTCCCAAATCAGAAAAAGCCACCACATTCCGGTTGTTTTCTTTAGCCGGCCCTATAGTTGTTCTCCAAACCTCAATCTTGGTAATTTCAATATTAGATTTTACGATAGGTAATTCAGATAGCGCCTCGTTATAATTCTCTCTAAAATAATGATCAAGAAAGAAGTGTTTATTTGATTCATAGTCATCTGCTTTCATCTCAAACCGGCTGGTTTGAGCGCCTCCTTCAACAGAAATATTCTTTGCTTCGCTTTTTTGCCTTGAAAATACGGCGGTGACAGTCGTGTTTCCGAACTTCATCCGGGTTTTAATTCCAAACAAACTCTGGCTTCCATTGATTAGCGTACTATTCAGCGGGAGGTTGACATCACCCGCTTCGATTAACTTGAGTATCTCATCCTCTTTCCCTTCGTATTTAAGCTTGAGTTCGTTTTCGAAATCAAAAGTAGCTTCCGTGTTATAATTGGTATTAAACTGGATTTTATCCCCAATTTTTGCCATCACATTCATGGCAATGTCCTGGTTGAAATCAAAGTTTGTTGTTCTCCTTCGTCTCACGTCGAGGCTGGGGTCTTCACGCAGATTGGAAACAACACCGAAATCTACTCTGGCAGAACCTTGCGGGCGGATATCAATGGTATTTCCACCAAAAATCTGCTCAAAAGCTTCACTTTTAATTTCAAACTCTCCTAATTCCCCCTCCTCATCACGCATTGTTGCAGCCCGGGAACGCTCAAGCCAATAAGAGCGAATTGTATTCTGCATTTGCTTATCCTGATATTCTTCAAAGCTTAAGGATGATGGGTTTCGCAGATTAAGTTCTCCCGCTTTATCCTGGAAGATATATTCATTCGTTTCGGGATCATAATTGATCTCGGTACGTATATTGGTGGGGTTTTTCATAAAAAGCGGACTGGACGGTTTTTCTTCGAAAAACAAACCATCTTCATCCGGAAAGTCCCACAAAAGATTGATGGTATCATTATCGCTGGAAATGACCTGGTCTGAATCCTCATCCTGCGTTTCCTGCCCCAAAACCGCAGTATTCAAAATTCCTGAAAAAGCAAAAAAAACAATAACAGTTCGTAAAATGTATCTCACGCGTCTTTAAATCAATTCGTTTACATTACCATTCGGTCGATATCCCTCTTAAAGGATTTTTAACGCTTCCTTGATGAGTTCTTCGACACTTATCTGCTCTTGACTCTTGCTAATAATCTTGTCAAGCGCTTTACTTGCATGTATTTTATTGAAACCAAGCATTACTAATCCTGATAACGCTTCCTCCTTGTTTAAATTGTACCTCTCAGTCAAATTATCAGCCAACGGAAATTCCTTCTCCAGCTTATCCTTCAGCTCCATCACAATACGCTGAGCCGCTTTAGCTCCAATGCCTTTGACGGTTTGCAGACGCTTATAATCTTCAGAAGTGATGGCCTGATAAATTTCTTCAGGGAGCATGGCAGAAAGCATAACCATTGCGATATTATTACCTACACGACTTACACTGATTAAATACCTGAATAAACTCCGCTCCTGCTCTTCATAAAACCCATATATTTCTATCCCAACCGGGTTGGTGTTTTCTACTTTAAACGTAACATGGGTAAACAGTTTGGCCCGGCTTAATTTTGCAAGCTTGGTGTAGGTATTAAGTGAGATATTAATCCCATACCCTATTCCCTGAACTTCAAGAACTACAAAGCCCGGATTTTTTTCTGCTATTTTTCCTTCTATATAATTATACATCACACATTAAAATACGTTGAAGCAGGCAAAAATACAATTTTATAATAACGGAGCAGGGAATGAATCCTATAAAATAAAAACCATCCCTTTTATGATGAATTCATTTAAATACATACCTTTGTTCTTGTCAGACAAAATCAACAACAACAAAAACAACAATCATGGATAATTTATTCAGAAAAGACGCCTTTTTATACCATTCAATGGGGCGTCCCGGAAAAATTGAAGTCGTCCCAACTAAACCTTACAGCACACAAAGAGACTTATCATTGGCATACAGTCCCGGCGTTGCTGACCCTTGCAAAGCCATTCATAAAGACCGTAACAAAGTATTTGAATATACAGCCAAAGGCAATTTGGTAGCTGTAATATCAAACGGTACGGCTGTTTTAGGTCTGGGAGACATTGGCGCTGAGGCCGGAAAACCTGTTATGGAAGGAAAAGGTTTCCTTTTTAAGATATTTTCAGATTTGGATGTGTTTGATATTGAGGTGGAAACTAAAGACATACAAGAGTTTGTTAATACTGTGGTGAATATTTCCCCCACTTTTGGAGGCATCAACCTCGAAGATATCAAAGCGCCTGAGTGTTTCGAAATAGAACGCCTGATTAAGGAAAAAACCAATATCCCGGTGATGCACGATGATCAGCATGGTACGGCCATAATTACTTCCGCAGGGCTTTTGAATGCATTAGAAATCAATGGCAAAAAAATCGATGATATCCAGGTAGTGGTAAATGGCGCCGGCGCCTCAGCTATTTCATGCTCAAGGCTATACATTAGTTTAGGAATCAAGCCTGAAAACATTGTCATGCTTGACAGCAAAGGCGTATTGCATGAAGACAGAACAGATTTGAACGAATACAAACGCCAATTTACCACTAGCCGGAATATTCATACGCTTGAAGAAGCCGTTAAAGGAGCGGATATGTTCCTGGGCCTCTCCGTTGGAGGAGTACTAAAACCACATATGTTAAAATCAATGGCGGATAATCCCATTGTTTTTGCCCTGGCTAACCCGGATCCTGAAATCAAATACGATGAAGCTATGGAAATCAGAGATGACATCATTATGGCTACCGGCCGTTCTGATTTCCCGAACCAGGTTAACAATGTATTAGGTTTTCCATTCATCTTCCGTGGCGCCATGGATGTGCGCGCAACGGATATCAATGATGAAATGAAGCTGGCCGCATCAGAAGCTTTGGCCGCTCTGGCAAAAGAACCTGTCCCCGATGAAGTGAACCAGGCTTATGCCATGAAAAACCTGCATTTCGGGAGAGACTATATTATTCCCAAGCCTACAGACCCGCGTCTGATCTGGCATGTAGCACCGGCAGTAGCCAAAGCAGCTATAGAAAGCGGTGTGGCTCAGAAACACATCGAGGACTGGGATAAGTATCGCGATGAGTTGCGCAAGCGGATGGGCCTTAGCAACCCCTTGCTAAGACAAATCAAAGCTAAAGCCAAAAAAGAACCTAAACGAGTAGTCTTTTCTGAGGCCGATAGCTACGCCATGCTCAAAGCAGCCGAAATTGTGGTAAATGAAAAAATTGCCGAACCTGTGTTGTTGGGCCGTAAAGATGTTTTAAATAAGCTCATTAAAGAGTATGACATCGAACTCCCTGACGATGTTGCGATTATTGATCCTTCTTCTGATGAAGAATCCAAACGTCGCGAACAATTTGTGGATATCTTATTTAAGAAGCGGCAGCGCAAGGGCATTACGCTGAATGCCGCCCGGGAAAGAATACCCCACCGGAACTTTTTTGCTCCTATGCTCGTAGAAACCGGTTATGCAGATGCTATGATTTCAGGGCTCACCAACAATTATCCTGATGCTATACGCCCGGCCTTGCAAATCATTGGCCGGAAAAAAGGCCATAACCGGGTTTCAGGAATGTATATCATTAATACGAAACAAGGGCCTTACTTCTTTGCTGATTGCACTGTAAACCGCGAACCAAACGCACGGGAGCTGGCCGACATTGCAGTGCAAACTGCAGAGACGGTGAAAAATTTCAATCTGCAGCCCAGGATGGCAATGGTGACGTATTCCAATTTCGGGTCAAATAAAGGAAAAGAACCATTTCTGGTTAGAGAAGCTGTTGGTATCCTGCATAAAGAGCATCCAGATTTAATAGTAGACGGTGAATTGCAAGCGAATGTAGCGCTCAACGATGAATTGCTGGCCGAAAACTTTCCTTTCTCTAAGTTAGGTGAAAAGGGCGCCAATACCATTATTTTTCCCAACTTGTCTACAGGAAACATTGCCTATAAACTGATACAGGAATTAAGTAATCATGAGGTGATTGGTCCGGTTTTGATGGGACTGGATAAGCCGGTACATATTTTACCTATCGGCAGCAAAGTACCTGAAATCGTAAACATGGTGGCTATTGCCGTAAATGATGCACAGTGTAAAGAGAAAAATGAAGATTGTGACTAAATCATAAACAACAAAAATCAATAAGAGGCAGAATTGAACCTGCAGGTTTATTCTGTCTCTTTTTATTTGCATATTTAGTTCGATATTTCAACGGATTTTTATATTTGTTTACCAAATTGTTTATTGGCTCAGTGGTCTTTTGCATTATTTTAGAACGATTAAGCCGGGAAAACTTTAAAGTTAAAATGGGGTATCCATTCAATACCCGTGATTTTCTTTTATAATTTTATCGTAT
This sequence comes from uncultured Bacteroidales bacterium, assembly GCA_964465045.1. GTDB lineage: Bacteria > Bacteroidota > Bacteroidia > Bacteroidales > JAIPAH01 > JAIPAH01. The sequence goes on from CAYXJS010000003.1 coordinate 51,176, forward strand.
GTCA
>CAYXJS010000004.1:0-46204 GCA_964465045.1 uncultured Bacteroidales bacterium
CTCACTTTCTTTTTTTGATTTATTTTTGTGGTCAACTTATTTCAGGCACTTACACGGTAATACGCTTTTGCTGGCGGCATTGGTTTTGCTCGTGGTTTTATTCGCGGTGGTAAGGCGTGTTAAACTGAAAAACGAATGGGGTATTTTGGCAATTTTTGCTGTGGATGCCCTGACAGTTCTTACGGAAGCATGGCTGGAATTAAAATTTAGGAGGAAATTACAATGATTTTTATTTTTGGAGTACATGATGGAAAGGTTAATGAGAAGCAAACCAACCGCACAGAAACCTGCCGGCGTTGTGGGAATACATCGCGCTGGATAGTGGCTAAACAATCCATGAAAGCCAGTCTTTTCTTTATCCCGGTTTTCAAGATTAAAACAAAATATTACTACTATTGCCCGGTTTGCCGCGATGGCAATAAGATATCGAAAGAGGAATATGAACGCATGATATAGTTCATTTTATTTTGAAATAGCTTTTCCACAGTCTTTCGTTGCTGAGAATATCATAAAACGAATCTAAGTACTTCAGGCTGCTTTTCTTTTCTTTTGCAGGCAATAATTCATTGTTTTCAATCAATGCGTAAATAGTTTGCTCTGCCTGCTTAAAATCTTTGACTACTCCCCGAAAAACCTCTATATCTGCTTCTTTTCCAATGAAGTGTCTTTGCCTTACTTCGTTGATGGGATAGTCAGGATGCGGCTTAGCATAAGCGGTGTTTACAAACCCGCTCCAGTCAAAATCATAGGGAACAGCTATACGCTTTCCTGCTGACTCCATGGCTTTTGTGTTGTGATTTTGATAGGCGCTCCAGTCGGTATTGCCTATCATAAACTGAAAAAGACTCAGGCGTGTAGCCTGGTACTCATCAAGCCATTTGATATTAAAATGCTCGCTGGCAATTTTTTCTGAGCCTGTGCGCCGCTGAAGATCGCGTGTGCGTTCAATAAAAAAGGTTAAATGCGAGACAAGGGTGTCTTTGGTATGGATATCCACATAACTTATAAAGGCCGGTTTTACCATAAAAGAACTGTCTGTCAGGGAATTAAAAAAGCGGTAGCATAAGTATTCCTTAACGACATAAGCCCGTCCGCGAGCTCTTTTTTTACATTGGGTAACGACTTTTAGTTTGGTGATATCCTCGAATGGCGTGTTGGTATTCCTTTCCGGAAATTTAATGGAAAGCGGTGGAAAAGAGCAGTTACCGGGGTCTCTGCGATAATGCCCGCGAGGCTCTGTTTTCACAGGAATGTGGTGTGTTGCTCCTGCGTCGGACTTGTATTTCAGATAGCCGGACTGACGATCGTCAAGGGTCTTGACTTCTTTGAGGATCTTCTCAAAATCCGTTTCCAAAATAAGATTTAATGGTTCCTGACTTCGGAAAAGTGGCTTGGGTGGTTCTTGTCCGGCTAAAAAGACATTCAAAAGAAGCCCTAAAATCACCAAAAGTATTTTCATCGGTTTTTGCCTGAAATTTAAACAAATATATCAGAATAATCATAAACCTGCTTTAGATATAAGCTGCAGATTTATGAATTGTTCCTTAAGATACTCCGGTAATACAGTTTGATGATCCGGGAAGTCCATGAAAAACCCGAAAAGAGATGTTCTAAAAGAACAGACGATGGCTAGTCTGCGGACGCAGTCTGGTAAAACTAAAGTTTACAGTTGACATTCTTTAGCTAGCCAGGTTCGTGAAAGCGTTTACATTAAGGTTTTTTGCAGAGCCTCTCCCGGGTGATCATAATAAAATGCCAGAGCTCTCGGGATTTTTACTGGTTCCTGATCTTATTACCGAGCACAAACCCGAATATTCCGGTAATAAGTATGCCAATAGTGGTTTGAATCATATTCATAAAGTCGATGAAAGGCGATATGCCCTGAATTTCTCCAGGCGTCATGGCGACCATGTTTTTCAGGCTTATCATCAAAGCCATGAAATAATCGCCAAGGTTAATCTCCGAGGCAGAAAAGTAGATATAGGCAAAAATGAAAACCATCAAAATATAGGTAAGAATCATTTTGCGCATGCTTTCGCCGTATCCGAAAAACACATCCTTAAACAGGTTAAACAGAATCTGAAAGCTCAAAGACATTCTTTTGAAAAATCCTGTTTTCTCCCGGCTGAAGAGCTCTAAAAACATCCGGTTTCGCTCCATGCGCTTGCCTTTCACATAAGCCCAGTTAGAGTCGCCAAGAAACCCTTTACTCTGCCATAAGCCATTCAGGGTTTTGAAAATTTCCTCCGCGTCGTTGTATCGAGCGGCCAGCGAATCTTTATGATCCCACTCAGAGAGTTTCTCTTGTTCATTTTTCCGTATACCCGGTCCATGTTTCTGCCAGTCCCGCAGAAATTGCTCATACTGTTTTTTCTTTTGTTGCAGGAGCCTACCTTTATACAGGTTTTCTTTTCTGATAACGGCTCCTTCGTCAAAATAGCTGTAATACATGCTGCAATCTTTAAAAAGGGATTTCCTGAAAATGATGATACCGATGAAAAAAGCCCGGTAAAAATCGGAGTTGGAAATAAAGGCTTCCTCAAAGGTTCCGAAATGAATTTCAGCATACCTGAAATCCGTCCAGTTGATTTGGGTTTTCCGGAAGCGGCATTTATACAACATGCATTTTTTAAAAGAAACTTTTTCTATTGTGGTTTCTTTTCCGTCAAAATTACAATTCCGGATGTCGGCATAATCAAAAAACACATTATAGAATGTAGCCTTCTTAAAGTCAATGTTTTTAATCACTTTAGACTCATGTTCCTGATTACAGAAGGTTACATTTTCGAGGTGGCACCCCGAAAAGTCTAATCCGGATACGTCGACACCGGTAAGGTCGGCATTTTTGATTTCCTTCTGCTCAATAGCGCGGGCCAGTTCATCTGAGGTCATCATATTTTATTTTAACATTACAGATATTTTAGAAACCTGAAATTTAGTAAAAAATATTTTTACTTCGCGGTTTTAGTGGAGGTTTTTATCGTTGATGAGAGTGGGGAATCCCTGTTTCTGATTGTTGATAAACGGGTTTTCTCTTTCTTTACTTTTAAGGTTTTTTCCGAATCCTGGAAAACAGTGCGCCTTAAAGAACTTTTGACATCTGTATCAACATCAAATTATTGGCAATAAAACGCATTTGCTGCTGTAATATAGTTTTAATATCTTTGTAGAAAAAACAGCGTGAAAGAAGAAAATAAGCTAAATATTGAAAAATTGAAAGAGGAGTTTAATGATATCAAATATCTTTCTACAAATGATATTGCTGCGTTTTATCGATCATTAGATCCAACAGTAAAAAAAACAACTATTAACTGGAGAATTTATAACTTGGTTGAAAAAGGGGTTTTGAACCGAATTGGCCGGGGAAAATTCTCTTTTGGTTCAGGAAGAATATATGTGCCTGAAATTAGCAGAAAAGAGAAACTAATATTCAATAAACTAAAAGCTGAGTTTCCTTTTGTTGAAATTTGTATTTGGAATACAAAAGCACTTAATGAATTTATGCAACATCAACCAGGGAATTTTCATGTGATTGTAGAAGTGGAAAAAGAAGTGACGTTATCCGTTTTTTATTTTCTCAAAGAATTGAATTACCTTGTATTTGTTGAACCGACAGAGGAAATAATGGAAAAGTATTTGCCTTTAGATAAAGAAGCATTAATTATAAAACCTTTAGTTTCTGAATCGCCGCTACAAAAATCAGGCAATACAGTGACGGTTTCTTTGGAAAAAATGTTGGTTGATGTTTATTCTGACAAGACTGTTTTTGAAGCTCAACAAGGGGCTGAGCTCAGTGCCATTTTTAAAGAAGCGTTTAGCAAATATACATTAAACCAAAGTAAGATGCTTAGGTATGCCAGCAGGAGGAGAAAGAAGGAAAGTTTGACTAAATATATCGAACAATTCCAATAATTAACGGAACAAATTAATGTGAATAAACACCGATGTGCTACCAATTTACAGAACATGATTGATCAGGATAGAATAAATATTGATTGGATTAATAAGGTATCACAACAGAACCGAAAAGTTGACAAAATCCTTGTTGAAAAAGTTATAAGAGCGTTTCAGTTACTTGAAGGATTACTAAAGCAGAAAATTTCGTTTGTGTTCAAAGGAGGAACCGCACTTATGCTTCAGATGAATTCTTCAAAAAGATTATCTATCGATATTGATGTTGCTTTGCCGAAGAAAGTAAAAGGGATGGAAACTCTATTGCAAAATATTGTTAATGAGCAGGGTTTTAACAGAGTTGAATTGCAGCAAAGAAGTATGGATTCTAATATCAATAAGGAACATTATAAATTTTTTTACACACCAATTCATAAATCCAATAGAAATGAGGAATATGTTCTCCTTGATGTTCTATTTGAAGAAATCGGTTATGCTAAAATGATTGAGATACCAGTGACATCGACATTTATTCCGGATGATGGTAAGCCTTTGTTAGTCAAGGTTCCTTGTCTTGAAGATATGTTAGGGGATAAATTAACGGCTTTTGCTCCAAATACAACAGGTATTCCGTATTTCAAAAAGAAGGACAGCCGGAGCATGGAAATTATAAAACAGCTATATGATATTGGAATTATATTTGATGTGGTTAGTAAGTTAGAAGTTGTAAAATCTACATTCATCAATTTCGCTCTTAAAGAATTGGCATACAGAGAAGTTGAAGGACTAACGGGGAAAGATGTATTGGAAGACATTTATCAAACCTCATTGTGTATTGTAACAAGAGGTGCAGATGGTATAGGAGATTTTGAACAATTGCAATCAGGAATCCGAAGAATTAGAAACTTTATTTTTTCAGAAAATTTTCATTTGGATAAAGCAATAACTGTAGCATCTAAAGCCGCCTACATCGCATCATTGATAAAATATGGCGCCAAAGAAATTGAAAGGTTTGAAAAGCCGATGGATATAAAGGATTTTCATGTCGGAAAACCTCTGAATATCAAGCTAAACAAGCTGAAGAAATCAAATCCTGAAGCATTTTTCTATTGGTTTAAAATTTATGAATTGAAAAAGTCGGAATAGAGTGGAATGTCAGTTTAAAGATGACACAATAATCTATTTCCTTTGCCATAAAAAGCTTCGGATCAGCATAGCGACCTCTTTTGTTTTTTAGAAAATTGGCAGCATCACTCTTTCACAATAAACTTGCCTTTCAGAACCTTTGTGCCGAGTGTTATTTTATAAAGATAGATACCGGTTTGTAATCTGTTTGTGTTTAAACTGATAACTCTGTCACTTGCCTTTATGGCATATGACCGCTCCAAAACCTGCCGGCCCTTGTTATCGAAAATCTCGAGATTGCCTTCTCCTTCGTATTGGAAATCCCAACTGATATGCAGCTGTTCTTTAACCGGATTGGGATAAACCCTTGTTTGTTGTCCTTCGCCTTCTATTTCCGGGACATCCACATAAAATTCTCCGAATTTGTTCCTGAGGATATCGTGCATAAGCTCCTGCCCGGCCTCTGCTTCGAGATAGTAGAACGGGACGCTGGTGAGGAACAGGTTTTTGTTGTTACCGGGATTGAACAGTCCAACCGGATACCCCTGATAGCTCCCCAGAACAGTAGTGCTGTCAAAATCAGAACCGTATTGCCATTGGATTTCTGCATTTTTCAGCAAATCATATGTTTCTATATAAACTAAAAACTTACTATCAAGTTTATTTTCATCTACCCTGATTTCCTCCTGAGTTTCTGTATCGGTAATATAATGAAACACGGTGTTTGGAAAATTCATCACACTATCCACTAATAACTTTTCTGAAAAGAATTTATGCGGATTTAGTTTTAGGCCATGACCATAGTTATTTTCAAACATTAGTGTGGGCTGATAAAGAGTTAATAAAAGATGGCCACCAATATCAAGGTATCCTCTTAAAATATTCTGGAGTGGTTGGGTTATCCTGAGCTCAGGCTCGCGGGATTCATTGTGCAGTATAACCGTTGAGTAATCAGCAATGAGTTCCATTGATAAAACCGCAGCGGTATCAGCTTGTATTGACGTGACCACAAATCTGTCGGTGAGGTATTCATAGTATTGGTCGATTGAATCATTGGTAACCCCTACTAAATTGGTATCTGAAACGTTGACCACAAGTATCCCCTGATCCATTGGCGTTGACATCAGTTTGCCCCGTGCTGTTGCCGGAAGTGAGGGGGTGTTGACAACGGAAATTGCTTCCACCTCGAAAAAGTATTCCTGATCCGGATCAAGCTGATTAAATACCAGTGATGTATCCTGCACTTCTAATTCTTTAATCCAGTTATCCTTTTCTTTTCCATAACGAACCAAATAATGTGATATTTGGGATTTGCTTTTTTCCCATTTTAGCCGGAGAGATTCACCGTTAGCGTCGTTTACTACATAGGCATAATGCATGGGATCTGGCCTTATGGCAGCATCTATTAGTATACTGGCAGAAAGTTTCACGACCTCGGCGGCAAAATCAAGCTCGCAATTTACTACTAAATCGGTAGCTGAATGATAATCAGGGCTGAAGTCATATTCAGCAAAATACATTGTATTAAATCCGGCATCAGAAAAAGGCCAATCATCTGTGCGAGCTTCCTTACTATCCTTATCATAAAAGATTGATAAATCAGTATACTCTGAAGAGAGGTAGTCTATCCTTTCGAACAACCAATTATCATTATTTTTATCGCTATATGACCTATTGACGTATAGACCTTTCAATCCGAGGTCATCGTTTGCAATCATATCAAGATTAAGCATATAGTGTACATGCTTTCCGTTTGTGATTAGCTCGTCTACAAACTCCTGAGCTCCATCGGTATTGGCATAAAGTTTAGTTTCTTCGGCTGCAAAAGTCACAAAAAGCATCGTGTAATAAGGTTGAATATCATTTTGCTTGAATATCCTGGCCAGCTCCATTACTCCGGCGGAACCGGAGGCATTGTCATCAGCGCCCGGTGCCGCATCATCGTTCGGTGACTGGAGAAGCCTGTTGAAACTATCATGATGCGCACCTACTATTACAACAGTGTCTGTAACTCCTGGAATAGTTGCCGAGACATTGTATTGCGTGTTATGAAAAGTGGAGTCAAAATCATCAACACTATATTCAAAAGGATGCAATGCAGTTTCCGAATTAGCAAATCCCATTTCGCGGAACTGTGATTCTATCCACAAAGCTACCTCATGGCGGTTTTCATTCAGCGCCAGGCGCGAGCCAAAATCCTCGAGCCCCTGCATGTAAGCACGGATTTGGTTAGAGTCGACTTGTTGAGTCAACGCTGCGGTCAGCGAATCGAGGTCAATAACTGTTTTTGGTCTTTGTTGCTGAGCGGACAAACTGCTTATTGCGAAAAGCATTGTGATAAGAGGGAGTATAAGTTTCTTCATTTAGTTGATGTTTAATAGTTAGGACTTATAAAAATAAGGAAATTCTATGGTTTAGGGATTGTTAGAGAGGAAAAATACTTCAATTGCTAAAACATATGGGAATATGAGCCGCATATACCTCGGTAGCACTACCGCATAAACCGAATTTATCTATACGTATATGACGGTTCTTTGTGCTCTCGAAGAGGCATTTTAGAGAGGTCCTTAGCCTATAGGCATCGCTCAATTTTTTATCAATCATTCATTTGCCATCCCATTTCATAAGGGCATAATGCAATGAAAGTTATTTTTTTCTTTACTTTTGGTTGAACGATTGAAAAAACACTAAATCGTTGTGCTTCATTTTATGAAAAACCGATGAGTAAATATTGGGTAATCATAGTTTTGATAATTTTCGTCTTCAATATTCAGGGACAAACAGATATTAAAAGTGAAATATTAAATTCACCTTCAGACAAGTGCATTGACTCTTTGGAATTTAAAATTGGAAATTTCTATTACGGAATGGCCCCTAAGCAAGTATTGAAAATGATTGGGTATCCTGATTCGATTATTAATGAAATTGACTATAATTCGGAAACCTGGATTTATTCAGACATAATGTTTGGAATTTCAGGCGACCATGTTTATAGTATTTCTACGGATTCTGAAAAATATGAAACTCCTTCTGGAATTAAAATTGGAATGGGCATTTCAGACCTTAGTAAAGTCTTGAATATTGACTTAAATGAATTGATTGACAAGAACGCAATCCAAATTGTTAATTGCGATTATGAAGTTTATTTCATTTTCGAATTTAATGAATCAAGAAAATTGAATAAAATTGAAATAGGAATAGATTTACCATAAAAAGAAAAAAATAACAAAGCACAATAAAATAAAAATAATTAGGGATCAATCACACGTATTATCCGGGGGACTCTACTCACGTAAAACGGGACAAGTGAAATTACCCCTGTGTTTACCCCGTGGAATCTCTTTTATTTAACGGGGTTGAACCAACCTAAAGAGGTTGCGGGGCTGTGCATTTTCAATCTTTGGGGTTTGGTTATTCGGCCTTTTGAGCGACGTTTTTTCCGGGTTCAAAACGCTTCTTAATGTTGTTTTATGGATTGGTTTCGTCATTTCTTCCGGTTTTTTCAATGTTTTGATTATTTTACGTTATATTTGTACATAATGTTGTACATAAAATTGTAACGGTATGTTAACTACTACGATTTCAGATTTCAGAAAAAATATAAAACGGTATCTGGATACCGTCACCCAGAACTTTGAGACTTTGATAATCAATCGCGGAAAAGATAATGGTGTGGTGATAATGTCATTAGACGAATATAATTCACTACATGCAACACAACACGAGTTATCATCCAAAGCCAATGAGGAACGCCTGGATTCAGCGATTGAGAAATTAAATAAAGGCTCATCATTTGAAAAAGACTTGCTTGACTAATGAAGTATATATTCGTGGATGAGTCCTGGGAAGATTACCTGTATTGGCAAAAGACTGATAAAAAGATACTCAAAAGGATAAATAAACTACTTAAGGATATCTCCCGCCATCCTTACTCCGGACTGGGAAAACCCGAGCCGTTGAAATACAAATACAAGGGGTTTTGGTCACGCCGGATAACTGGTGAACATCGATTGATTTATAAATACAGAGAAGGTGAAATATTGATTGCCAAATGTAGATTTCACTATGATTAGTCAAGCTAATGAAAAACGAAAATTCGACAAATAACGTCAATGAAAAAATCTGAAAACGAAGAAGTTCAAAATTTTTTGAATGAAATAGAAATGAGCAATGCTGAAAAATCTGATATCCTCATTGAAATACGTCAAATCATCTTTAATTTTTTTCCAAAAACTGATGAAAGGATAATGTATGGTGGCATTGTATTTTTTCTCAATGATGAAATGTTTAGTGGATTATTTGTTAATAAGAAGCATATCACCGTTGAATTTTCTAATGGATTCCTGATGGAAGATCCTGACCGGATGCTTGAAGGGAAAGGCAAATACCGCAGACATCTGAAAATATTGACAAAAGAGGATATCTTAAGCAAAGGAGTTTCCTTCTTTGTGAAACAAGCTGTATAAATTGACTTAAAAACTTTAAAATATGGATTCACTTACACCTAACATTTTTGTTAACGACATAGACGAGACGATCAATTTTTATAAAACCATAGGGTTTAAAGTTGCTATGACCGTTCCTGAGGAAGGCGACTTTGTATGGGTGATGATGACTTGCGGGAAAGTAAGTTTCATGTTTCAAACATTCGAGAGTTTGGGTTCAGAACTACCGGAAATATCAAGACAAAATGGAGGTTCATTATTGCTGTACATCCAAATAAAAGAAATCAGGCAATTTCACGATAAAATTATGGACAAAGTGAAAGTAATAAAAGGACTTGAAAGAGCATTTTATGGTGCAACAGAATTTTCGATTTTGGACAATAATGGATATATATTGACTTTCGCTGAAAATGAAGAATTATAATCCATCAATGTAAAACATTTTTGGTATATGTATGATAAAGAACGGCGTTTTGGTTTTATTGGTGAGAATTATCGAAGACTAAAGCTGGTTTATCTGTCAGTGATAAAGGACATGGAAAATCCGCTTGAAAATTATGTTTATGTGTCTCTGAAGATGTAGTTTTGAACGGCACTTTTCGGGTATAATTTGTGGGTATACGTAAACCGGAACAGAAAATATTTTTAGTATCTTTGAAATGCTATCCCGCGAAAGCTGGATTTAATTCAATAGGCGGTATGCCCTGATTGCCGGACAATGTGGTGTTTTGAGAGCAATGATTTTGTAAACCGGCATCTACGGTTAGCGCTTTTGAGCGACCTTATTTTATCATCACCATTAAAGCATGAGTTATGACGACATTAGTAGTTGGAGCAAGCGGAGCCACCGGAAAACGGTTGGTAGAACAGTTATTAGAGTCAGGACAAAAGGTTAAAGTAGTTGTTCGTCCAACAGGCAATATTCCAGATCATTGGCTTAGCAATGAAAACATTACTGTCATCGAAAGAAACATTTCAGAAACCAGTGTGGATGAAATGTCTGAATACCTCTCAGGATGTAAGGCTGTGGCATCTTGTCTCGGGCATAACCTTACCTGGAAAGGCACTTTTGGCAAACCCCGAAAGCTTGTTACTGATGCAGTAAGGTTACTGTGCGAAGCCATCATAAAAACCACCCCGGAAAAGGCGGTCAGATTTGTTTTGATGAATACGGCAGGAAACAGTAACAGAGACCTGGATGAGCCGGTTTCCTTCGGGCAAAGAGTTGTGACGGTATTACTCAGGTTGCTTCTGCCGCCACACCCCGACAATGAACAGGCGGCGGACTATTTAAGGGTAAAAATCGGGCAAAAAAATCCATACATCCAGTGGGCAGCCGTTCGTCCGGATAATTTGACTGAAGAAGAAAATGTATCGGACTATTCGGTACATGTTTCACCAACAAGCAGTGCAATTTTTAATCCGGGACAAACGAGCCGTATCTATGTGGCTCACTTTATGGCAAGCCTTATTCTGAATGACAGTACCTGGAATACATGGAAAGGTCAAATGCCGGTTATCTATAATGACACCGTAAAAACAAAATAGCACACAATATATATCGGAGAATGCGCTGACAGGGTGTTATTTCTGTTGATTTACCTGTGATAAGAAGGGGAGAACCTTTTTTTGGAGCAAGTTTATTGTTTTTTCCGGGAGGCATAATAAGGCCATCAGCCATTAAACATGGAGCGTTACAGGCATTGCCAATGCCACACTTGTTTGCATTTTTAGTATTATGGTTGTAACTATCATGAGTTTGTTTTTTCTATATTCTTCGGGCATTAAATGAGAAATGATGAACCCACTTTCTGCAAAAAATTTATGAAGATCCATGGAGCCAAAGAATATTCAGGTTTTTTGACCCCGACAAGCATTGAATTGAGTTAGGGGTGCCCTTAGAAGTGTTTGTTGGAAATATGAGCAGAATAGGATTAAATGACGCTCAAATTAGTGAAAAGACAGGTATTCCGATCGAGATACGGTTCACAGGTTTGCGGAGTCTTTCAGTCCGCTTAGCAGCGATTTCCACCAATAATTGAAAACAGATTTCTTTTTATCCCTTTCAAATGAAATCGTTCCCTTTTTAAATGATTTGTCATTTTGCAGGTGGTTTTTCTTCACCACAAAAGTATTTGCAAGAAATGATTTTATAGCTTGAGCGTTGTTCTTCTTATTCAGTAAAACCACTTTCAGGTTTTCGTATTCAAGAATCACCTCTCCGTTTGATAGGTCATTGTCATAAACAAAGTCGAAATCGAGCGTTTTTGTGCTGCCGCTTATGAATTGCACAAATGCAACCGGCATTACCATCGGGTTGAACGTATTCATATATATCGGCTGCAGTGTTCCGGTTACCTGGTGTTTTTCAGGATAGCGATTATTAGGAAATACGAATTCAGCTTTAAGTGTCGACTCATTCATTAGCTTTGTGGTCACATCCATCGTGGTTTTTCCTTTTATAAGGCGGTCGGTATTGCTCAGGTTAGAGATGGTGGCATTTACATGGTAGAATTTGATAATTCCTGCTTTATCAGCATCCTCGCGGTGTTCAGCGTAATCGATGTAAGCGTTTTTTAACAGAACGGTGTCGGTGTGGAGCTTAAATGGCAAGCTACTGATCAGCTCCATGGGTAGTTTGGAGTCTTGCTTTTCAGGAAAAGGCAACCTTTTGTCGCGGAAGGTATGGATTTTCAGCCCGCTCAGTTCTGCTTTCTTAACATTCAGCAGGTTTTCCTTCAGTAATTCATCCAGGTGGGTTTCCTGTAATAATAAACTATCCAGCGAAATGTCGAACCAGTCGGTTTCAACACCATCCAAATGGGCGATTTCGTATTTGGAATAATTTGATTTAAGACGGATGTTGTGAGCTGTAAAATGCCGGGTATGCGAATCAAAACCGAATGTGTCGCAATAAGCCCGGTAGCGATTATCTGGTAAAGAGTATTTACTATTCTTTACTGATAAATGAATCTGGTCGAAAGAGCTGTTTTGAAATACAAATTGTTTTGCCTTCGAGTTAATGTCTAAATTCCACATGTCGGCATTCACTTCCATATAGAAGACCGTATCCTTTTTTGCTGAATCCGTTTCTCTCATCATCAGCTTCCCGTTTCTTACTCCCAGCTTTTTGATCCTGATTTTTTTCTTTGCAGCCTTATCAGGAGCTTTACCGGTATTTTTCGAAATATATACTCCGGGTTGATCCACCGATACTTTATTGACTACCAGTTGGCCTTTAAACAGGAGCGGGAGAATATGGATCCCTTTAAATTGTATGCTATTCGCTTGAATACTGTCTGTTCCTTCTCCTTCCAGTGTGGCTTGTTTAACTGAGATTTTACGCTGCAACAGGCTCACGTTTATTTCGGGAGGATAAGAAAAAGTAAACGACGAAATCTCAAGATTCTGTATTTTACGCTCAATGAACTTTTTCCCTGCCAGGTTAAGTATCAGTATAAGGGATATCAGGATCAGGAGAATGGCCACAATTCCCGTCAATGGGTGGTTAAAGATTTTCAAAGTTAATAGCTGAGTGTTTCCCGGTGTTATTTCTTACTTACCATCATCAGAAGTACTCCGATAATTAACACTACGCCACTAATGATAACAGGGGTCCAATTGGCTGTGCTTACAGCAACCTCAGCGCCAAGAACACTAAAGCTCTCTGATTCATTAAGCGCCTGTATACCAAACACAACTACTCCTATGATTCCTAATATTAATAAAACGAGACTTACAATTTTCATGATATATCGGTTTTTGATTTAGAATGAGTAAAGTTAGTTAAAATATGACTAGTAAAGAGAATATCTATGTGCCCTAAACTAACTGCTCCTTCACGAAATCTTCCCAGGCCCTGAAATCCTCTGCATTCATCACACGTGGCACTTTTACCTGTCCGCCTTTTTGGTTGGTTTTCTCGGTCCATTTGTAAAAGAGTGATGCGGGAATAATCCGGGCCTGAACATCTTTTAATGCCTTGGTTCGAGCTACAGTATAGTTTTTATTATATTTATGAAGAATGGCATCAAGTTTTTCAGCTACTTGTTTATCGCCGGCTTTCACTTCGTCATTTACCCCGATATACCAGCGATGCAGATAATTATCGTTCTCTTTCAGGGCGGCTACCGTAAACTCTTTGATGTTGCAGTCGAAAAACTCTTCGAGCTCCTTTATGGCTTTGTTCATCTGTATTATCGATAGCTGCGAGCCCACTACGTTGAGGTAATGCTTGGTGCGTCCTGTGATTATTATCTCTGCTTTTTCTTTGTCGGTAAAAATCACTGTATCGCCTATCACATAGCGCCAGGCTCCGGCAACAGTGCTTATTACCAATACATATTCAATATTTTCTTCAATTTCAGTGATGTTAAAAACGGGAGCATCTGGTGTTAGCGAGCCATCCCCTTCAATGTATTGCTGCTGGAAAGGTACAAACTCAAAGAAAATGCCGTTATTGGTTATCAGTGCCATGGCATCCGTGTCTTTACGGGTTTGGGTGGCCAGGTATCCTTCGGAGGTGAGGTAGGTGTCTATTACTGTGATGGGCTTGCTGCAAAGGTTCTCAAAACTCTTCTGGTAGGGCTCAAAGGCGACTCCTCCCGAAGTAAAAACCCTGAAATTAGGCCAGATATCATGGATTGTTTCTGCCTTATGATACTCAATGACCTTTTTCAGCATCAGCTCTATCCATGACGGTATTCCTGAAATGCTGCCGATGTCCCATTTCGGGGCTACTTTCGCCAGGGTCTCCACGCGTTTGTCCCAGTCGTTGATGGAGGCTATGGCTTGTCCGGGACGATAAAACCCCTCAAACCAAAAAGGGATTTGTCTGGCGCTAATACCACTGATTTCACCTTCATAGTGTTTGTTGACTTTTTTCAGATCGGTGCTGCTGCCAAACATCAGGATTTCTTTCTGAAAAAACTCAGGAGGTAAATCAAAATCGGCCGCTCCCAATATTTGCTGGATTCCTGCTTTGCGGATGCTTTTGAGCATATCTTCCGTTACCGGGATGTGCTTTTTCTTGCTTGTAGTGCCGCTGCTTACAGCAAAATAGTCTGCTTTTCCGGGCCATGTCACATCCTTTTGTCCTTTATAAACTTTATGCCACCACTCAGCATACATTTTGTTGTAATTATGATAAGGGATGGCGGTTTTGAAAGCAGTGTAAAGGTTTTCCTGCGAAAGCAGATTTTTAAAACCATAATACTTCCCGAAAGCAGTATTTTCGCCTTTGGAGAGCAAATCCTTCAATGTTTTTTTCTGTTCTTCAACCGGGTTTCGCGAAACAACATATTTGTCTGCGATTTCCACGAGTTTTTTTAAAACCTCTCCTATAATTGCCATTTTCTCTTGTTCTTTTGTGCAGATGTTTTGATTCTGAGCAAACCGCACAGTTTTATAAATCACCTTATGTGATAACTCCGTATAGGTTATCTTTATTTCTATACATTTTTTATCAAGACAAATCATCAATAAAAACCCGTTGGCAAGGTTTAAAGACACTCTTGCCGAAACCTTTACCGGATGATGCCTTTACTCCTTCGCATCAGCACGCCGGTGATCGTAATCAGCAGCAACATAACCGTTCCAAACACCGCTACACGTGCGATGTAGTCGCCATGCTTAACGTAAAACGTTTTTTCATCATTCAGATTGATGGATTGCTTGATGACATCTTCTTCCCAGTATGGTGTAGGTTGTGCAATATCGCCCCGCTGGTTGATAAAAGCAGAGATTCCTGTATTAGCCGACCGTGCAATACTACGCCGCGTTTCTATAGCCCTGAGCGAGGCAAACTGCAGGTGCTGGCGGTGCCCAGGAGTATTGCCCCACCATCCATCATTGGTGATGATGAAAATCGCTTCAGCGCCGTTACGGATGAATCCAGCCGTGAAATCACCATAAATCGACTCATAGCAAATTACCGGAGCGATTTTATGACCTTTGTTGGTTGTAAAAGGAATGCGCTCCGGATCTGTGCCCAACGTCCCGACGGTACCGCCTAAATCGATAGCAAAATTTTCTACATGCTTAAAAAGCTTTTTAAAGGGCATTTTTTCTACTCCCGGAGTTAGCTTTGATTTATGATAAAGCTGAACCCGGTTGGTGTCGTCTATGTAGATGGCGGTGTTATAAGCGTTGTAATATTTATCTGCATTGCTGAATTTTCTGGCCGATAAAGGAATTTCTTCTTCATCATCAAAAATGTAGTATGTGGAGGCACCTATAACAATGGCTTTATTGGGATTCTCAGCAATAAAATCCTTTAACATTTTAATGCTTTTGCCTCTGTGGAGGTTGTTCTCGTATAGCGGTTTTTCCTGAATGGCCGATTCAGGAGCTACGATAAAACGTGTTAAAGAATCGCTTTCTTGGGCTGCCAAATCAAAAATGTGATTCAGTACTTCTGCAGGCGATTTTTCGTATTGTTCTGTATAAGGATCGAGGTTGGGTTGCAACACAACAACTTCGGCCGGATTCTCTGTTTCGTGATAGTTATTATAGATGTTCAATGAAAACACGATGGGAGCAACAATAAAGATTATGGCCAGCAAGCCGTGCGCCAGTATCTCCCGTCCCGGCCCTTCTTTAAAATAGAAATAAAAAGCCCTGAAAATCAGAATGTTTACGGTTAAAATCCAGGCAGTGCCGCCAAAAACTCCGGTGTATTCATACCATTGCATCAATTGCGGGTAAGCTGAAAATCCGTTACCTAAATTGAGCCAGGGCCATGACAAGTCCCAGTCAAGATGAAAATACTCCCAGGCAATCCAGAAAAAGAGCAAAATAAACTGACCGGAACGATTATGTGTTATCGCACGTGAAACATGATAGGCATAAAAGACTACCGTCATCAGGAAGGCGTTGAGTACAACGGCCATAATGCCTCCGAAAACTGTGGAGAAGGAAACCCAGTAAGTAGTGAGTGCATTCCACACAAAAAAGGTAATGTAGGTATAGAAGAACAAGTGGATACGGTTGTTGTTGACAGGGTCTTCATAGAACTTTTGTTCTATATAAAACAGAGGCAAAAGCGCCACGAATAGCAAGTATGCCCAGCCGTTAGCAGGCCATGCTACTGAAAGCAAAACACCACTGAGTGTTGCAAGTAAAATCGCATCCCTTTTTTTCATCGTATTTAATATAAAAAGTTATTGTAAGGATAACGTTTAACATGAATTTTTTTCACTTCTTCATATAAAGTCTGCCTTAATTTTTGCATGTTTTCTTTATTTTTTGCTGAAATGAATATGGCTTTGCGGTCTGATTTGGCCATCCATGAATTTTTTAAGTCTTCCAGCGTAGTATTTTCTTTTGTTTTGGGGGTGAGATCATCTTCATCCTTTTCCTCAAAAGTATATGCATCTATCTTATTAAACACGTAAAGTGTTGGTTTGTCTTCGCTGTCTATTTCTGCCAGCGTTTTATCTACTACTTTCATTTGATCTTCAAAATCCGGATGAGAAATATCTACTACATGTACAATCAGGTCTGATTCTCTTACCTCATCCAGTGTGGATTTAAAAGACTCTACCAGCCCGTGCGGCAACTTTCTGATAAATCCTACCGTATCGCTTATAAGGCATGGCAGGTTTTCGAGTACTATTTTTCTTACGGTGGTGTCAAGCGTAGCAAACAGCTTGTTTTCAGCAAACACATCCGATTTACTGAGGCGGTTCATGATTGTGGATTTGCCCACGTTGGTATAACCTACCAGTGCAACGCGCACCAGGCTTCCCCTGTTGCCTCTTTGTGTTTGCTTTTGTTTGTCTATGGCAGCCAGTTTTTGTTTAAGAAGTGTAATTTTATCCCTGATAATCCGGCGGTCGGTTTCTATCTCACGTTCTCCGGGACCTCGCGTACCAATACCTCCGGTTTGTTTTTGCAAGTGAGTCCACATCCCGGTAAGTCTGGGTAGCAAATATTCATACTGGGCCAGTTCAACCTGCGTGCGGGCATGGGCTGTTTTGGCCCGCTTAGCAAAAATGTCAAGAATAAGGCCATTACGGTCCATAATCTTGCATTCCAAAGCCTTTTCAAGGTTTCTTACCTGAGTGGGCGTGAGTTCATCGTCAAAAATAACCACATCCACTTCTTGTTCTTTCACATAGGCGGCAATTTCTTCTACCTTGCCGCTTCCTATAAAGTATTTCGGATTCGGCTGGTTGAGGTTCTGCGTAAACTGCCTGGCAGGGACGGCTCCAGCAGTCTGAGTAAGGAATGCCAGTTCGCTGAGATGCTCGTCTAGTTTTGCTGCCTCCTGCTTTGAGGTGGAAACGCCTACTAAAACGGCGTGTTCTTGTTTATCTGTTTTTATTGTTGGTTGATCCATAAGTATTTTCAGGTATGCAAAGGTAGTAATTTTGAGCTATATCGGTTGAGCCCTGTCTAATCTTGTCAGGGTTTTTGGTAGTATTAAAATGTTAATCTGATTCAATATCAAGGTGATAAAAAATCCGCTGTTGCTCATCGTCATATATTTCATACATGGCGCCGGTTTTATAACCCTTTTCCCGGCAGTACTTTTCAAGCTGATTGTAAACTTTTACTGATCCGGCCATTATACTGAAATCGTTATCATAAGCAAAGTCTGCTACTAATCTTTTTTTTCGCGGGATGGTTAATATCTGGTAAGGTGGTTCAAGTTCAGCAGCTTCTGTTATTTGGTTAGATTTCAGCACCCAGCCTGTTTTGGTAATCAGGTTTTCCTCAAAAGGATTTGATGTTACAGCCAATGCCTTTTTGCTACTTATATCCAATTGATTAAGCTTTCGGAAAAGAACATTTCTGATTTCCACCGGCTCGTCATAATATCCGCAGTTACCCGTGATAGCCTGAAAAGAACCACTTTCTTTTTCAGTGACATAAACAGGATTAAAAAACCCTGAATACCATAACAAACTTACGCTAATAATGATCAGGGCTAATACTAATTTCAGCAAAAAGAAGGCAGTTTTTTTTATCATCGGCTATGGCTGTGGTATTTCTTCTTTTTAAGGCGGATAATAAAGTAAAGTGAGATTAGAATTATCACAACATAATACATTGACTCTAAATTTTCTGTTGGTTTTGGGGATGATAGATGCTTGCCAATCTCATAAAGGCTGATCACAATAACCGGTAAAAACCCATATCTCTGAAAATCAGTATAGTTAATAAAAACTGTTGTGATTGCAATTCCTACGAATGTGACGCCCATTATGGCATAGCCCCAGATTGGTAAGTTTTCTGAAAGGCCAATATTTACAAAAAACGCCAGCATGAACAGAATAACTGCAATTTTTAGAATACGATGCGTTGCGCTGCTTTTATTTTTAGAGTGAGCCATATGTTATCAAATTATAGTTTAAAGTATCTTGCTTTCAAAAATACAAAATGATATAGTGCAATGTCACCTCTAAATAAAATATGCTTTACCATTGAACCATTGCAGTATGCAAACTCCGCTGTTATCTTTATTGTCAAACTCCGGCCTTTCCCTTTATCAGGGGAGGTAACATCGCTTATCCATTATTTCAGGCCTGGGTCTGAAAGATTTCTTATGACTAAGCAATATTGTTTAAAAATAGCAATTTGCTTTGTCCTACAAAAGCTATTTTCTAAAAAGCTCGGATACCAATGGTATTCCGGGCTTCTTTGAGTGTTTCTGAAGCGCTTGCTCTGGCTTTTTCAGCTCCTTTTTTTACGGTTTTCCGCAGATAGGCTTCATCCGAAGCAATGGCTTTGATTTTTTCTCTGAACGGCTCTGTAAACGCAATCATGTCTTCGGCTAACTGCTTTTTCATGTCGCCATACCTTATCTCGCAAGCATTATATTTTTCTTCAAAAAATTCTATGGCAGATTTATCAGATACCACCTCCATGAGTTTAAAGAGGTTTTGGATATAATCCGGTTTTTGCTGATAAGGTTCAGCAGGGCCGCTGTCGGTTATCGCCTTCATAATTTTCTTACGGATGGCTTTAGGTTCATCGGCCAGGTAAATGGCATTCATTTCACCTTCTGATTTGCCCATTTTCCCTGAGCCATCGAGTCCGGGTATCTTCACCAACGCTTCGCCAAAGTTGTATGGCTCCGGAATGGGGAACACCTCTTTTTTGTACATCCGGTTAAAACGGCGTGTAAACGTCCGGATCATTTCCAGGTTTTGCTCCTGGTCTTTTCCTACTGGCACTCTGGATGCTTTATGAATAATTACATCAGCCGCCATCAGGGTGGGGTAGGTCAACAATCCGGCATTGATGTTATTGGGCTGTTGCCGGGCCTTATCCTTAAATGAGGTTACCCTTTGCAGTTCGCCGAGGTAGGCGTTCATGTTCAGCAGTAGATATAATTCCGTTACTTCGGGCACATCACTTTGTACATAAAGGGTAGCTTTATCTGGGTCCAACCCAGCAGCCAGGTATTCTGCCAGCACCTGCCGGACATGGCCATGCAGGTCGGCAGGCGTAGGATGGGTAGTAAGCGAGTGATAATCGGCAATGAAAAAGAAGCAATCGGCTTCGTTTTGCATGCGTACAAAATTTTTGACAGCGCCGAAATAATTACCCAGATGCAGATTGCCTGTGGGACGAATGCCACTAACTACAGTATTCATATATTTTTTATGTTCAGAATATTACTACATCACATTTTAATTTCATCGTCGTTCTTATTGAAAAAACGATATTCCAGAAAATGGTATGAAGGCATAGGCACTAATCTTACCCACTGCTTAAACTGCAAGTACCATTTTATCTGAATGGATTTTAATCCGCGTTTGAGATAAGCATGAATGTATGGATGCACCATCAGCGTGAGCTTGCTTTCGTTTTGGTCCTGGATAAGATACCGGAGGTTTTTCTCGATATCGTCTATGAGCAGGATGCTTGATCGTGCTTCACCGCTGCCTTTGCAAACGGGGCATTTCTCCAGCACCTGGATATCCATCTCCGGACGAACGCGTTGTCGTGTGATTTGTACAAGACCGAACTTGCTTGGCGGCAATATGGTGTGTCTGGCCGTATCTTTATCCATCACCTCTTTCAGGTGTTCATAGAGCTTGCGGCGGTTTGCACCCTGGTGCATGTCTATGAAGTCTACCACGATAATTCCGCCCATATCGCGCAGTCTAAGTTGCCGGGCGATTTCCTCTGCGGCTTCCAGGTTGACTTCAAGCGCATTTTGTTCTTGGTTGTTTTTTTTGTTGACACGATGGCCGCTGTTTACGTCTATGACATGCAGCGCCTCCGTGTGCTCGATAATGAGATATATCCCACTACGGATAGTTACAATCTTACCGAAGGAATTTTTTATTTGCTTGTCGATGCCAAAGTACTCAAAAATAGGCGCTTTACCCTTGTAGAGTTTGACAATATCTACTTTTTCAGGTGCGATGGTTTGCAAGTAGCTTCTGGAATCATCATATATATCCTGGCTGTTTGTGTGGATATGGTTGAATGTTTCGTTAAGCATATCGCGTAGAATGGCAGTAGCCCTGTCCAGTTCGCTGATGATTTTTTGAGGCGCTTTAGCGGTCTTGAGTATTTTGGTTGCATTGTCCCATTTTCCAAGCAATTGATTCAGGTCTGAGTGCAAATCGGCCACTTTTTTGTTTTCAGCAACGGTGCGGATGATAATCCCTACATTTTTCGGGGTGATACTCCTGATGAGCCGCTTCAACCGTTTGCGTTCCTCGGGGTCTTTAATTTTTTGCGAAATGGATATTTTATTTGAGAAGGGGACTAATACCAGGTAACGACCGGCGAAGGAAATCTCGGACGAGATTCGCGGACCTTTCGTTGAAATAGGTTCTTTGGCTACCTGGACTAAAATTTGTTGACCCGATTCTAAAACATCCGTGATTTTTCCGGTTTTGATAATGTCTTTCTCCAGCTTGAATTTATCTATATTTAACTGGTTATAACGACCGGCCATAGCCCATTTGGTGTACTTATGCAGTGACCGCACCTGGGGCCCTAAATCAAGATAATGCAGGAATGCATCTTTTTCGTACCCAACATCAACAAAAGCGGCATTGAGTCCGGGCATGATTTTTTTTACCTTACCCAGATAAATATCACCCACAGCAAAACTGTGATCGTTTTTGTCTTTGTTAAGTTCAACAAGCTTTTTATCCTCCAGTAATGCTATATCTACTTCCGATGAACGAGCATCTATGATAAGTTCTTTGTCCACAATAATTTAATTTTTATAGCAAAAATATTCACTGGAGAGATTGAATATTTTGGATAGAATATGAATGGCATAATGCGAGGCCTTCGCATTATGCCTTATAACTTTACTTCTTCTTATGCCTGTTTTTTCTCAAACGCTTTTTGCGTTTGTGAGTAGACATTTTCAGTCTTTTTTTCTTTTTACCGCTTGGCATATTATTTCTGGGTTTAAATTATTTAACGCTGTCTTTTATTTCAGAAACAAACCCTTTTGACGGCTTGAATGCTGGTATGTTATGCGCGGGAATAGTGATTGTGGTGTTTTTGCTGATGTTTCTTCCTGTTTTTTCAGCACGATGCTTGATTATGAAACTACCGAATCCACGCAAATAAACATTCTCACCTTTCGTTAAAGATTCTTTAACTGTTTCCATGAATGATTCAACTGTTGCTTGCACAGCAACTTTTTCAATCCCTGTTTTGTTAGATATTTCAGCTACAACTTCTGCTTTTGTCATGATTTTTTCTTTTATAGTTTTGATTTTTAGATTTCTAATGGGTTGCAAATATAAAGGATTTTTTTGAATGCAGAAAAATTATTGATGAAAATTTCATCTAATCAATGTAAAACACAATTTAACGGAGGAAAATTGAGTATAGCAGAACAAATAATATCATGGTATTATCAAAACAAACGCGATTTGCCGTGGCGTAATACCTCAGATCCGTATAAGATCTGGGTATCGGAAATTATTCTTCAGCAAACACGCGTTGCGCAAGGAAGGGGTTATTATGAGAGGTTTATGAGTACTTTTCCTGATGTAAAGGCTCTGGCCACCGCTAATGAGAAGGATGTATTACTCCTTTGGCAGGGACTGGGATACTATTCCAGGGCCAGGAACTTGCATTATGCCGCACGTCAGGTAGTATATGAATTGGAGGGAAAATTCCCGGCAACATATAACGAATTGTTGAAGCTTAAAGGGGTAGGAGAATACACTGCCGGTGCAATTGCCTCATTTGCCTACAACCTGCCGCATCCGGCTATAGATGGTAATGTAAACCGTGTTGTATCCCGTATTTTCGATATCTCTGAAGTGATCGACTCTAAAAACGGAAGGCAGAAAATCAGCGAAGCTGTACATGAAATGATGCCTGTGGGTTATTCCGGGGTTTTTAATCAGGCTATCATGGAATTCGGGGCTTTGCAATGCATACCTAAAAATCCGGATTGTGACGTTTGTCCGCTCAAGGTTGCTTGCGCTTCGTTTGAAGCCAAAACTGTTAATAAGCGACCCGTGAAAACCAAAAAGAAAAAACCGGTTGATCGCTTTCTAAATTATTTGGTTTTTGAAGAGCAGTCTACCCGCATGGTAGTTTTGCAAAAAAGACATAATCCAAAAGACATTTGGTATAACCTTTATGAGTTTCCACTCATTGAAAGCAAGTCGCCAATCTCCAGGGAAGAGATTGCTGCGGGAGATGTTTTCAGACAATATACAGCAAATAATGAGGCGGTTATAGAACCTCCGAATAAACCTGTAAAACATTTGTTGAGTCATCAAAGATTATATGTGTATTTTTGGAGAATCCTGCTGAAAGGCAAAATATCTGACAAAGGTTCGGGCCACGCAATAAAGACAACGGAAGACGAGCTATCCGGGTATCCTTTTCCGCGCCTGATATCAGCCTATGCAGAAGAAAATTTCGAAAATTATAAAAAAAATCAAACAAAAAATTGAGTTTTATAAATGAATGCATTATATTTGAAGGATTCATTAATATAACCACAAAAACTATATTTTATGGCTAATGGAGTAAACAAAGTTATCTTAATCGGGAACCTCGGTGCAGACCCCGAAATGAAAAACTTCGACAGCGGTACTGTAATGGCCCGAATTAACATCGCTACCACAGAGGTATACCGCGATCGTGACGGCAACAAACAGGAACGCACGGAATGGCACCGTGTAATCCTGTGGCAAAAACTGGCAGAAATTGCCGAAAAGTATCTGAAAAAAGGCGACCAGGTTTATATTGAAGGAAGCCTTAGAACCCGCTCATACGAGCAGGACGGTCAAACAAAATATATTACCGAAATCAGAGGTGATAATATGACCATGCTGGGAAGCCCGTCATCAGGACAGGCTAAACAAAAGAGTTCCGGTCAGTCTGAAATGGCAGGCTCAAAGGTTCAGGAGCCAGACAGTGAAGGAGAGGTTCCTGCCCCGGATGACGATCTTCCTTTTTAGGTAAATGACCAAATATGTGCTTGAAAGGTTGGAGTGAATACTTCAACCTTTTTTGTAGAAAAACATTATTTTTGCCCTGAAGAATAAAATTATACACTTTGGAAGATCCGGTTCCTTTATCGATTTTGAACAATGCAGTTTCAGAACCTTTTGTTAACTCATTCACGCCCGAAGCGTTTTTGGGCATTATTATCATTGTTTTGCTTTTGCTGTTTTCTGCACTTATTTCGGGTTCGGAAGTCGCCCTCTTTTCGCTAACACCCAAACAGTTGAGGGAAATTAGAACCGAAAAGAATGCCAAAAGCCGAACCGTTGTAAAACTCCTGGAACGACCCAAAAGATTGCTGGCTACGATTCTTATTTCCAACAATTTTGTGAATGTAGGTATAGTTATGGTTTCGGCCTTTGTTGTGAACAGCCTTTTTAACATGGACGCTTATCCGGTGTTTGCCTTGATTGTTCAGGTCGTCGTAATAACATCAATATTGCTCATTTTTGGGGAAATTATTCCGAAAATGCTTGCCGCAATAAAGGGAGTGCGATTTTCACGGTTTATGGCGATGCCTCTTATGGTGTTGCTCAAGGTTTTTTATCAGTTTAGTTCTTTGCTGGTTTACAGTACCAGAATGATAGATAAACGAGTAAAAAACAAAGGATACGATATTTCTATTAATGATATTTCAAATGCCATTGATATTACTACCGGAGAAAAGTATGAAAACAAAGAGAAAAAAATCCTGAAAGGAATTGTCAATTTCAGCGATACCTCCGTTCGCGAAATCATGAAGAGCAGGGTAGATGTGGTTTCTCTCAATAATACCACAAGCTTTTCTGATGTGTTGAAAGTGGTGCTTGACTCAGGCTATTCACGTATACCGGTTTACAAGGATAATTTTGATCAAATTGTAGGCATTTTATATGTAAAGGATTTGTTGCCGCATATTGACAATGCCGACTTCAAATGGCAATCCACGCTCAGGGCAGCGTTTTATGTTCCCGAAAATAAGCCGATAAGTGACCTTCTTAAAGAGTTTCAGTCAGAAAAGATTCACATGGCTATTGTGGTGGATGAGTATGGCGGAACGTCGGGAATTGTAACCCTTGAGGATATCATAGAAGAAATTGTAGGTGAAATAAACGATGAGTTTGATACAGGAGATGAGGCAGAATATCAGCGCCTCGACGATTATAATTACATCTTTGAAGCCAAGACCCCGTTGAATGATTTTTGCAAAATCGTAGGAGTGGCTACGAGGCATTTTGATGAATTCAGAGGTGAATCGGATACACTGGCCGGATTAATCCTGGAGCATGAAGGCATCATTCCAGAGCAGGGACATAAAATTAAAATAGATGGGTTTTCGTTTATTGTTCAGGAGGTGGACTCCCGGAGAATTGTTAAGATTAAAGCTACGATAAATGATAAAAGTTTGCTTACAGAAAAAGAAAGTAATTAGTTTTTTTGCGGTTGCATTTGCAGTTTTTTTCCTGATGACAGGTTGCGGAAGCGACCCTTCGCCCAAACCGCGGGGATATTTCAGGATTGATTTGCCTGAGCAGGAATACCGGGTCTTTGATACGACCAAATACCGGTTTGAATATCCTGTTTATGCAGAATTGCAAACAAAAGGCCCCGGCATCAAGGAACCTTATTGGTTTAACATCCATTATCCCAGTTTCAGCGGTACCGTTTACTTCTCATATAAAACATTTGATGATAACCTGGCTACGCTAATTGATGACAGTTACGAATTTGTTTCTAAGCATATGACCATGGCAACGGCGGTAGATGAGCGCGTGATTACTGATCGCAGCCGGGATAAATACGGGTTGATTTTTGAAATCGAAGGAGCGGAAACAGCTTCGCCATATCAATTTTTTCTTACAGACAGCACCGAAAATTTTCTGCGCGGAGCTTTGTATTTTCACAACAAACCCAATAATGACTCCCTGGCGCCAGTGATAGATTATGTAAAAGA
Source organism: uncultured Bacteroidales bacterium (assembly GCA_964465045.1). Taxonomy (GTDB): domain Bacteria; phylum Bacteroidota; class Bacteroidia; order Bacteroidales; family JAIPAH01; genus JAIPAH01. The sequence goes on from CAYXJS010000004.1 coordinate 25,855, forward strand.
GGATATGGAGCACTTTATCAAGACTTTTCGCTGGAAGAAGTAATACCTTGCCGCAACAGTTTGTCCTTTATCTTTGTCATATTTACTGAAATCCACTGGAATTGAATTTTAAAATATCGAATTATATGAAAAATTTTTTACTTGCTTTCTTGTTAGCATCTTTATTTATAACAGGCTACACTCAAAATGAATCCTACTCCCGCGTGGAAATTGATATGTCTGAAGTTTCATTAAAAACGCTTGGTTCATACGGTATTCCTGCTGATGCGGGATACATAGACAGGAAAACCGGCGTTTTTATCGCTGAATTAAGCCAATCGGATATTCAAAAACTGGCTGAGCAGGATGTGGAATACCAGGTATTGATAGAAGATATGCAGGATTTCTATGTTTCCCGCAATCAGAATGTTTCAGGGCGCGATATTCGGGAGGCTGCTTCTCAGTCTGATGTGCCCGTTCCTGATGGATTCAATTTAGGTTCTATGGGAGGATTTCTTACTTATGAAGAGATTTTGGCAGAGCTGGATTCAATGTTTCAGCAGTATCCTGAGCTGATTACAGAAAAAGAACCCATAAATGATATGACCAGCATCGAAGGCCGTCCGATTTATTATATTAAAATTTCGGATAACCCGAATGTTGATGAAGATGAACCGGAAGTTCTCTACACGTCGCTAACGCATGCGCGCGAGCCGGGTGGAATGATGGCGCTTATATTTTACATGTACCACCTGCTCGAAAATTATGAAACCGATGATGAAATAAAGCAATTGGTTGATAATACAGAAATGTATTTTGTGCCAATCGTGAATCCCGACGGATATATTTATAATCAAGAGAACGACCCCAACGGCGGCGGAATGTGGCGCAAAAACCGCCGCGACAATGGAGATGGCTCTTATGGCGTAGACCTGAATCGCAACTTTGGATATGAATGGGGTTATGACAATAGCGGATCTTCAGGCGATCCTTCGTCTGAGACCTATCGAGGCGAAGAACCTTTTTCGGAGCCTGAGACCCAGATAATCAAAGACTTATGTGAGAGCAGGGAATTTGGCTTTGCACTCAATTACCATACGTACAGCGATTTGCTTCTTTATACCTGGGGATACACTGAAGAACCCTGCGAAGACGATGAATTACTGTATGCTTACGCCGAGGAGATGACACAAGTGAATAATTACACGTTTGGACCCGGCAGCACCACTATTTATCCTTCCAATGGCGGTTCAGATGACTGGATGTATGGTGAGCAGGAGACGAAAAACAAAATCATGTCATTTACGCCTGAAGTTGGCAGCAGCTCAGACGGATTCTGGCCGGCCTCCTCACAGATAATTCCGCATTGCCAGGAAAACCTGCTGATGAATATTCTAGCGGCCAGGTTTTCCGGTTACTATGCTATCGTTGAAGAAACCGATCCTGTTCTTATTCAGGATACGGAAGGGTATTTTCATTTGGACCTAAGACGCTATGGTCTTGAAGATGATACTGAATACACTGTTTCTGTTGTGCCATTATCTGATAACATAACTGAAACAGGTGAAGACTTGGTTTATGAAGAGCTTGAACTTATGGAAACGGTTGCTGATTCTGTGATGTATGTTTTAGATGAGAATATTTCACAGGGCGACTCCGTTGTTTATCAGCTTTCTATAGACGATGGATTTTCAATACAGCAGGATACAATCGTTAAGTTATTCGGAACTCCCGTTTCGGTTTATGATAATGAGATTGAGACTTTAGATGATTTTGAAAACGATGGATGGGGAATTACTGACGAAGATTATACCTCCGAGCCATATTCAATTACAGATAGTCCGGGAGCAGATTATTTAGACAATCAATACAAAACTATTCGTATAGCAGATACACTTGATCTGACGGATGCTGTTTTTTCCAACTTTTCTTTCCAGGCAAAATGGGAAATCGAAGCAGGATATGATTATGTGCAAGTGCAGGTTTCAGCAGATGAGGGAGAGACCTGGGAACCCCTTCCCGGGCAGTATACTTCCACCGGAACTGACTATCAGCAGGAGGGAGAACCGGTTTATGACGGTATGCAACCGGACTGGGTGCATGAAGAAATCAATCTTGAGGAGTATCTCGGTGAGCAGATTTTTATCCGCTTTGTTTTTGAATCGGACGGCGGTGTTACTGAAGATGGTTACTATTTTGATGATTTAGAGGTTGTCATTTTGGAACAATTGTCAACAGAAGCATATTCACAGTCTCGCGATGCTGAAGTACGGGTTTACCCCAATCCCGCCAAGGAGAATATTTTTGTGAATATTGCTCTGGAATCAGGCGTCGGAAATATTACTTTTTACAATCTGAAAGGTGAAAAAGTAATGCAAAAACACGTAAAGCAAGGCTCTAACTCAATTTCCGTGAAAAGCTGGCCCGAAGGCATATATATGTATACGGTTGAAACAAATGGCAAGAAAATATCCTCAGGGAAGATTATTGTGAAGTAGGTAAGTTTAACTGATTTTATTCTGTCCCCTGGTTTTTGCCGTTGGCAGAGGCCGGGGGATTTTTTTGCTCCATAATGTCAGTTTGGATGCGGATTGATTCTTTATGAATAAGCTTTAATAACTGACTCAGGAAGTCTTTATCCATTCCCTGGTCTGTGCCGGCACGAAGGCGCTGGTGCAAAATCTCGGTCCATCTTTTCAGTTGAAAAACCGTGATGTTATTTTCTTTTTTATACAGCCCGATTTCATGGGTTAGCCTCATTCGGTTTGCCAGTATCTGGATAAACTCTGCGTCCAGTTTATCGATTTCGGAGCGCAAACGCAGCAGTTGGTTCTCAAAAACAGCATCGCCGTGTTTTTTCCTGATAATCAGGTTGTCCATCAAATTCTGCATAAATTCTGGCGTAATTTGTTGCTTCCGGTCTGTCAGAGCTTCTGTTGGTTGACAGTGGCTTTCAATCATCAGTCCGTCCATAGCCAAATCCATGGCTTTTTGAGAAACTTCAGCGAGGTAATCCGGTGTTCCGCTGATATGGCTTGGGTCACAAATCACAGGAATTTCAGGGTGCCTTCTTTTTAGCTCAATTGGGATTTCCCACATCGGAGCGTTGCGGTAAGGCGATTTTTCAAAAAAATAAAAGCCCCGGTGTACGGCGCCTAAGTGTGTGATATTGCTTTTATACATCCGCTCCAGCGCCCCAATCCATAAGTTCAGATCGGGTGTAACCGGGTTTTTGATAAGCACCACTTTATCCGTTCCCCGAAGGACTTCGGCCAATTCCTGAACAGAGAAAGGATTTACGACGGTGCGGGCGCCCAGCCACAGCACGTCTATATCATATTTCAAGGCTTGCTCTACATGTTCCGGGTTAGCTACTTCGGTGGCTGTCCTTAAGCCGGTTTCTTGCTTTACACGATGCAGCCATTTCAATCCTTCAGTGCCCACTCCCTCAAAGTCGCCCGGGCGGGTACGGGGTTTCCATATGCCGGCACGGAATACATCAACGCGGCCCGTTTTAGCCAGTCCGCGTGCTGTGTTCAACACCTGTTCTTCTGTTTCAGCGCTGCAAGGCCCGGAAATGATTACAGGCCGCTTAGTAAACCAACTGCCTAAATCCTGAAAGGAACTGCTTTTATCTGTTGTTTTCATTTTCACTGCAAAAGTACGAAATAACTTTTCCTCATAAAGAACATGAGCTGAGGCCTAAAAGTTTATTTCAAACAGCACTGGATAAAAGGAGAAAAGAAAGACTATATTGATTTCTTTCAGACAAGCCCCTGTGAAGTCGGTTATCGTTTGCCTGATATTTTACTATTTTTGCATCGATTCAAAATATACAAGAAAAAAACTTCACTGCATGAGGGTTTTACCGGGAAAACTTATAAGGGATTTTATCCGAGTGCAATATTGTTAAAAACTTTAAAAGATGAAAAGAACGAAAATTGCCAAACTCATTTCTGCAGACTCTTCCTCCCTGGGCAAGGAGTATTTGATAAAGGGATGGGTTCGCACCAAACGAGCCAGTAAAAATGTAGCTTTTATCAATGTAAATGATGGTTCGACAATACATAATATTCAGGTTGTTATTGATGTGAATGACATAGACAGCGCTGTGCTTCAAAAGATAACTACGGGAGCTTCGGTAGCGGTTACGGGTGTGCTTATTGAATCTCAGGGCAAAGGCCAGCAATATGAGCTCGACGGGAAAGAGTTGAATTTGTTGGGGGCATCCGATCCGGATAAATTCCCCATACAGCCCAAAAAACATTCGCTGGAGTTTTTGCGTGAAGTAGCGCACCTGCGTTTCAGGACAAACACATTTGGAGCCATAAACCGCATCCGGCATCATATGATTTTTGCGATACATAAGTTTTTTAATGATAAAGGGTTTTATAACATCCACACACCTATTATTACAGGTTCTGATGCTGAAGGTGCCGGCGAAATGTTTCAGGTAACTACGCTGGATCTTGATAATGTTCCTAAAACGGAAGAAGGTGAGGTGGATTTTAAACAGGACTTTTTCGGCAAGCCTACAAATCTTACGGTTTCCGGGCAACTGGAAGCGGAACTGGCTGCCTTGGCTTTATCGGAAGTCTATACCTTTGGTCCTACTTTCAGGGCAGAAAATTCAAATACCAAGCGCCACCTGGCCGAATTCTGGATGATTGAGCCGGAAATGGCTTTTTACGACATTCATGATAATATGGATTTGGCAGAGGAAATGCTCAAATATGTTATCCGTTATGCTATAGCGTATTGTGAAGACGATTTAAGATTCCTTGAAGCACGTCAGCAGGAAGAAGAGAAAAAGAAACCTGCCCAACAGCGCGAACAGATGGCGCTGACAGAGAAACTTCACTTTGTTCTGGATAATGAATTTGAGCGGATTACATATTCTGAAGCTTATGATGTTCTCCTGAATTCCAAACCCAACAAAAAAGGAAAATTTGAGTTCCCGGTTAATGAGTGGGGCGTGGATTTTCAGTCGGAACATGAGCGTTACCTTGTGGAAAAGCATTACAAAAAGCCAGTGATTGTTACTGATTATCCCAGAGATATCAAGGCTTTTTACATGAAGCAGAATGATGACGGGAAAACTGTTCGCGCTATGGATGTGCTTTTCCCGGCGATTGGCGAAATAATTGGTGGTTCACAGCGCGAGGAGGATTTTGACAAGCTGTATGGCCGCATTCAAGAGCTTCAGATTCCGGAAGAGGAGATGTGGTGGTTTTTGGATACACGCCGATATGGCAGCGTGGAGCACTCCGGGTACGGATTGGGATTTGAAAGGTTAATGCTGTTTGTAACCGGAATGGGGAACATCCGGGATGTGATACCATTTCCGCGAACGCCGCAGAATGCAGAATTTTAAGGAAACGATACTTAAGGAAGTGGAATTTATTATCTTTGCTTTCAGTCATGCAATAGAATTATCCTTATGCTAAATCAAAGTCTTCAGCAGAAGCTATTACAGAAGTTATCGCCACAGCAGATATTGCTGATGAAGCTGTTGCAGATTCCATCTGTGGCGTTGGAACAGCGGATAAAACAAGAGGTGGAGGAAAATCCGGCCTTAGATGCCTCTAGTGCTGCTGAAGAAGAAATGGAAGATTATCCTGATAATGAAACGGAAGAATCAAATCAGGATCAGGATTCTGAAGAGTTTGATATATCTGATTACGTTAGTGATGATGATACCCCCACATACAAGCTATATGCGAATAATACCAGCCCCGATGATGAGCAAAAATCCGCACCTTACGCTTCCGGAAACACCTTCCATGAAGTACTCAGTTCTCAGCTCCGGTTAAGAAACCTGGATGAGCGCAACATTTTTTTGGCTGAATATATGATTGGTAACATTGACGAGGCCGGATACCTGGAGCGTAGTCTGGATGCGATGGTGGACGATCTGGCTTTCAGCCAGGGTATGGAAGTAAGGAAGGAAGAGATGGAGGCGATGCTGGAAGAGATTCAACAGCTTGATCCGCCGGGGGTTGGAGCCCGCGATTTAAGAGAATGCCTTCTGCTTCAGCTCGAACGAGAACCTGAAGAAACTGAGGATTTGCGACTGGCAGAACTAATCATACGGAAATATTTTCGTGAATTTACCAAAAAGCATTATGATAAAATCCTGAAAAAGGCTGAGATTTCAGAAGAAGATCTGAAATTAGCTATCAGCCGGATTCTGACGCTCAACCCCAAACCCGGGAATTCTTTAAGTGACGTTACCCGTGCCAATCATTACGTGATTCCTGATTTCATTATTACCAATGAAGATGGAGAACTGAACCTCACGCTCAACAGCAGAAATGCCCCGGAGCTCAGGCTTAACAAGACTTACGTGGAGATGCTCGAAGCTTATAATGCAGACCGGAAAAACCAGTCGCGGCAGAAAAAAGATGCCATGATGTTCATCAAGCAAAAGATGGACTCTGCCAAATGGTTTATCGATGCGATAAAGCAACGTCAGCACACGCTTTACATTACGATGAAAGCCATCATGGATTATCAGTATGAATATTTTCTTGAAGGCGATGAAACCAAGCTCAGGCCAATGATTCTGAAAGATATTGCTGAAATTGTGAATCTGGATATTTCCACAATTTCAAGGGTTGCCAACAGCAAGTACGTTCAAACGCCGTTTGGAACTTTTCTGCTGAAGAGTTTCTTTTCAGAATCAATGCAAAAAGATACGGGCGAAACGGTTTCTACACGCGAGATTAAGAAAATACTAAAAGACACGATTGAAGCTGAAGATAAGTCTAAACCCCTGACAGATGACCATTTGGCCGCTGTATTGAAAGAGAAGGGATATGCCATTGCCCGCCGCACTGTAGCCAAGTATCGGGAGCAACTACACATTCCCGTGGCAAGATTAAGAAAAGAGCTGTAAAGAACTGTTTTAATGGAACAAAAGCTGGCCCAAACGATATCCTATATTTTCCACCCTGTGTTAATGTCTTTTTATGCGATTGCTTATTTGTTGAATCTGGATATCTTTTTCAAAAATGGCCTACCAGCGCATGGAAAAGTCCTGCTGCTTTCTCTGGCGTTACTCACTACCGTGGTTTTACCTTTGTTCTTAATGCTCATTTATAAGCGTATGGGTTGGATTTCAGATTATCATCTCCATGATACCAAAGAAAGGAAATTACCTCTTATGACGATGGGGTTCACCCTGTTGATTATGGGTATCATGTTGCAAGAGCTGCAAATCCCGGCGGTTTTTAACCTGTTTTATCTGGCAGCGGCCATTTTAACTGTGATATTGTTGGTTATAAATTATTTCTGGAAGATCAGCCTGCATACGAGCGCTATTGGTGGAACGACCGGTGCATTTTTTGCCCTCGCGCTGCAAAGCGGCGTAGACTTTTTGTATCCGGTAATAGGGTTGGTTTTGCTGGGAGGAATAGTGGCTTATGCGCGGTTAAAACTAAAAAGCCACAATGCAGCTCAGGTTTACACCGGCTACATCGTGGGATTTCTTGTGGTCTTTTCTCCGTTTTACTTTTTGTAGTTGCTTAGAATTTCACTACCGAGATACCCACACTAACCGGATACATTTCCGGGCCTTTATTTTCTTCAAAAACAGGTGTTAAGGAATAATAAGCAAAAAGGTCAATCCATTTGTAGCCTAATCGTAATGTGGGGCCGTAGCGCAACGAACTGGTATTATCAAGGTTTTTCTCTTTAATTTTGATGCTTTCGCCTTGTATTGATTCAAAGTCATCACCTTTATACTTGCTTAAACTGTTGATGAGTAAGCCTACCTTAAAGCCAATAGCGGCCCTGAGGTCACTTTGCGTTTCGATGTGCATTTCTAAAGGAACGTCCAGATATCCGAAGCTAAACTTGGCATTGTCAATTCCTGTTTTTGAGCCGTCTTGCAACGTATCAGGAATAGTTGCCATGTTGGTGTTCCCGTCATCACCCTTTTCCAGCATGCTTTCATGATAAAGGTTGTGTATTCCGATTCCCGCACCAATCTGGAAATTGAGTGCGGTATTTTTTATAGGGAAATTATACATGCCATAGATATTCACACCCCGGTTAAAGCTCTTTTCATCAAGTGCCTGGGGTGTATTTTGCCATAGGTCGGTAAAAATATCCACCTTGGTCTCAAGGTTTCTGCGGAATTCGTTATCCTGCCCTTGCACGGAAATAGATATCAGCATGACTGCCAATATAGCTGGAATGATTTTAATGTTTTTCATGAGTTCATTATTTTGCCTGTCGACAAAAGTAATAAAAAACAGGCAGGGCAACGTTGATAGGTATTAAAGAATGTTAAACTGTAGCGCTATTACGCTTGATTGTCTTGCGTTTATAACGGTATAAAATGATATACCCGATTACCGGTGTGAAAAATACGCCCATAAGCAGGAATTTGAGTCCATTGCTTTTCAGTTTTTCACATTCATAGAGCAGAGGAAACAAAAGAACTATATACAAGCTAAAAAGTATATCTGTTGCCATAATATTCGTGTTTATTGTTTATGGCAAATTTAGAAAAGCAACTGTAACGAGCTGTTAAATAAGCTTTAATAAAGTGTTAAACTTTTTGTAAAATAAAAACATTCGGCATGTAACACAGAAAAAAGGGCTCAGGAATTATTTTACAGCGGCTGCGCTGCCGATAATACCAGCCTGGTTTTGCAGATGTGCCGGAACCACCTGGGTGTTAACACTCTTTAAGGTATCCTCGTATTTGTCGAATTTTTTGCTGGCGCCCCCGCCCAGAATAATGATATCCGGATAAAATAATTTTTCCATGTATTGAAGGTATTCGGCAAAGCGTTTCCCCCATTTTTTCCATGAAAGATCTTGATTCTTCCGCACAGCATCAGAGGCCCATTTCTCGGCTACTTTGTTTTTGTAATGAACATGTCCGAGTTCGGTATTTGGCACAAGTATCCCGTTTGTAAAAATGGCCGTACCCAATCCTGAACCGATGGTTACAATAAGGGCAACCCCCTTGATGTCGCGGCCATGCCCAAAACGCATTTCTGCAATTCCGGCAGCATCAGCATCGTTCATTACTGAAACAGGATTCTTGGTGATCTGTGTAAACATGGCTTCAGCATTACTGCCAATCCAACTTTTATCAATGTTGGAGGCTGTTTTCACAATACCGTTCTGGATAACTGCCGGAAAAGCTACGCCGATGTCTCCGGTATAATCAAAGTGGGTTACAATTTGCTGAATAACCTCTGAAACACGCTCGGGGGTGGACGGGTTTGGCGTTTCTATACGATGACGTTCTCCGATTAATTCTCCTTTATCGACATCAACTAATCCGCCCTTAATGCCTGAACCGCCAAAGTCTATACCTAATCTGATATTTCCCATGATGTTGTTTTTAGATTGAAGCTCCGAAAATACGCATTTGAAAGGTTAAGACCAAATTTTTTATTACAGGGACTTTGAAAAAGCACAAAGCACTTTTTTGGTAAATTTGAGTTCAGTTTCAAAAGGTTGTAAGTTTACATGTTTATGAGTTATTGATTTGGATATCAACGACATACTATAAAGAATGTTTTTTCATAACGTTCTGATTATTGTAATATTAGGTAATCAGATAATAAAACTGCAGCTTTTTAAACCAGCCTTAAATTTGAAAAACGAATTTATACCATTGGTTATGGATAAGAGATTTGCCGAAAAAGTGAACGAATTTAACGCGTCGCTAGAAATACAAAGGCACTTGCCTGAAGGGGTTACAGCCATGAATCCTTTTAAGGAAGAAAAAGCGCTAGCCATATCAGGCCAGTTCAATGGAATCTTTTATGGCGACGATAGGGAAAGGATTGGTGTTTTCGGCATTAATCCCGGAAGGTTTGGGGCCGGAATCACAGGTATTCCTTTTACTGACCCGATCCGGCTTCATGATGATTGCGGAATAGAGAATCCTTTTGAGAAGCGGCCCGAAATGTCGTCAGAGTTTATTTACAAGGCGATACGGAGTTACGGTGGGCCGAAAGCCTTTTACAGTGTATTTTTTCTTACCGCGGTATGCCCGTTGGGATTCGTTAAGGAAGGGAAAAACATGAATTATTATGATTCAAAGCGTTTACAGGATGCAGTCCATTCCTTCATTATAGATACTATGAAAAAGCAAATTGATTTTGGATTGGATACCCGTTTGGCCATCTGCCTGGGAGAAGGAAAAAACTATAAGTATTTTATTCAAATCAACCGTGAATACCAGTTCTTTAAAGAGATTATTCCATTATCCCATCCCAGGTACATTATGCAATATAAACGGAAATTCTTGAATGATTATTTCCGTACGTATCTTGAAGTACTTCAATCTATGTAATTTCTGAAATAATGAGAAGGCATATCAACTTAATGACCTTTCGCTTATCAAAATCAAGATAACGGAGGCTTTAATTATTGAGATTGGATTAAAAAACGTGTTTGAGATTCAAATTTGATTACTTATTGAATATAGAAAATCGACTTTCACAGGGCTGAGTACTACGGTATATAAGAATACTAAGAATTAGATTTCTTGCCATTTGTTTCGCTTATAGGGCTTTTAAAAATACTGTGCTTTTATAGCGCGAAACATGGGCTGCTAAATGACTCTATTTTACTGATATACATTGAAAAAGCGCGCGACGACACCAAAAAAATTTAAAATACGTCGTCGCGCGCTTTTTCTTTGCTGACTCACATTATTCAGTTCATTCCGAAGCATAAGATCAAAAAATTGCTCCACATCACATAATGACAATAAAGAATCAGTATCCTTTGCCGTTGGTTTTAACCAACGGTTTAAAGGTTATCTCCATAACCTGCCGGGACTTTAGTCTCTTTATTCTGCTCCGATTGCTGGGGCTATAGCCCCGGTTTGTATGGCGGTTGCAACATAAACGTTCACTGAAGTGAACAGCCTGCCCCGCAGTATTGCGGGGGCAAAGGATAGTAAAACACTGAAATACAAATCTTAGAATAAGGTTGTCATTGGTAACAAAACACGAAGCGATAGCGGAGTGATGCAGTGAGGCCCGCCCGTACCGGACGGCACGTTCGGGCGGGAATCTATTTTTCAGTACTAGTCAAAGGACTGAGCCACTTTGACATCGTTAAGAATTCATGCAAAAAACATAAAAATCTTACTAACTGTGACTATTGATAAGTAACTAGTGTTAAGATAACCATAAATTGACGCATAAATTGTATCTTTGCAAAAAAAGTCATGAAAAGGTACAAGATCGAACTACTTAAAGAAGAAGTTGAAGAACTTAAAGCAATTATAAAGAAAGGCTCACATACAGCACATACTTATAGAACTGCTTATGTTCTGCTAAACTGTGATGAAGGTCCGTTTTCTGATAAGGTCAACAATGAGCAGATCAGCACGGTATTAAAAATAGGCATGCGCACAATTGACCGTATCAAAAAGCGCTTTCTGGATGAAGGTCTGGACAGTGCGTTGGAAAGGAAGCCGCCAAGCAGGGAATACGAAAAAAAGATAGATGGGGATGCAGAGGCCAAGCTTGTGCAACTCTGCTGTAGCGAACCACCCGAAGGGTTTTCAAAATGGTCGCTTAGGATGTTGGCAGATAAAATGGTCGAACTTGACTATGTAAGCGATATTTCACACGTAGCCATCCGCAACACATTAAAAAAAATGAACTTAAGCCTTGGAAAGTAAGGGGCTGGGTCATCCCACCGGAAAGCAACGGTTCTTTCGTAGCCAATATGGAAAAGGTCTTGGACGTTTATAAAAGGCCATACAATGATAAAAACCCTGTGGTCTGTATGGACGAATCTCCAAAGCAACTTATCTCCGAAAGCAGGGAGTCCATCCCCATGGCAAAAAGCAGGGAAAAACGGGTGGACTATGAGTATGTAAGGCACGGTATGGCAAACATATTCATGGCCAACGAACCACTGAAAGGAAAGCGGTTTGCCGAAGTTACCACTTCCAAAAAGAAACAAGACTGGGCAAGATTTATAAAGTGTATAGCAGAAAAGCACTACCCAGAAGCCGAAAAAATAACATTAGTGATGGACAATTTCAAAACACACGATCCTTCATCACTCTATGAAACATTTGAACCTAAAGAGGCCAAACGCATTTGGGACCGGTTTGAATTTGTGTTCACTCCCAAACATGGCAGTTGGTTGAACATGGCAGAAATAGAACTTCACGTACTGAGCAAACAGTGCCTGAACAGGCATATCGGAAATATGGATGAAATAACCAAAGAAGTAAATGCATGGCAAGACGCAAGAAACAATTCTGTTTGCAAAATAAACTGGCAGTTCACAACTGATGATTCAAGGAGTAAACTAAAGAGGATGTATCCGTCAATTCAGACTTAACACAACACTATGTTATTATCTCAGAAACGTTTGTAGCATCAATAAAATTAATAACGCATTGACAATATGAATGTTATGAAGAAACATTTTTCTATTTATCTTATTGTATTTCAGATTATTAACTCACAAACATAGAAACATACGAACTTTTTAAACTGAACTCATTATCATTAAATTTGTGTAATTTTATCATTCATTAAAGAACCAAAACCTTTTACTATGTTGAAAATTTATCATAATCCGCGTTGTAGTAAGTCTCGCGCCGGATTGCGCCATCTTGAGGAAACGACTTCAGATTTTACGATTCGTAAATACATTAATGAGCCTCCTAATTATGAAGAATTAAAAAAAATGTTTACCAAGCTTAATGCTAAGCCAAAAGACATGATACGCACCCAGGAGGATATTTATAAAAAACAGTTTAAAGGGAAGGATTTTACGGATGATGAGTGGATCAAGATTATTGCAGAGAACCCGAGATTATTAAAGCGTCCTGTTGTGGAAGCTGATTATAAGGCTGTTTTAGGTAATCCGCCGGAAAACATTAATGAACTCTTAAATAAATCATAATCATGGAATACAGAATAGAAAAAGACACATTAGGTGAAGTAAAAGTTCCAGCAGACAAGTACTGGGGAGCTCAAACACAACGCTCTAAGGATAATTTTAAGATCGGGCCTGAAGGTTCTATGCCCGTGGAAATTGTTAAGGCCTTTGCGGTATTGAAAAAAGCTGCAGCTCAAACCAACAATGAACTTGGTATTCTGGAAAATGAAAAGATGGCGCTTATTGCCACCGCTTGTGAGGAAATCATAGATGGAAAACTGCTCGATAATTTTCCGCTGGTAATTTGGCAGACCGGCTCAGGAACGCAGTCGAACATGAATATGAACGAGGTGGTTTCAAACCGTGCTCATGTGCTGAATGGAGGCAAACTTGGAGAAGGAAAGTCTCCGGTGCATCCCAATGATGACGTAAACAAGTCACAGTCATCCAACGATACATTCCCAACAGCAATGCACATAGCCGCTTTTCAAATGCTTGTAGAAACCACAATCCCGGGTGTGGAGAAATTGCGGGATGCCTTACATAAAAAGGCGGAAGAGTTTACAGATATTGTAAAAACAGGCCGTACGCACCTTATGGATGCTACTCCACTTACCCTTGGACAGGAGTTGTCGGGTTACGTTTCTCAGCTCGACCATGGCCTTTCAGCTTTGCGTAATACTTTGCCTCATTTGTCAGAGCTGGCCCTGGGAGGGACTGCTGTAGGCACCGGACTTAACACTCCTGATGGATATGATAAACTGGTAGCTGAGAAAATTGCCGAGCTTACAGGGATGCCATTCCAGACCGCTCCCAACAAATTTGAAGCGCTTTCAGCTCATGATGCCATCGTAGAGAGTCACCATGCTTTGAAGCAGTTGGCTATCAGCATTATGAAAATTGCTAATGATATCCGTTTTTTAGCTTCCGGCCCGCGCTGCGGAATAGGGGAGTTGCAACTCCCTGCCAATGAGCCTGGATCTTCCATCATGCCAGGAAAAGTTAATCCAACGCAAAATGAAGCCATCACGATGGTTTGTGCACAGGTTATCGGAAATGACGCCGCTATTGCAACAGGAGGCATGCAAGGTCATTATCAGCTAAACGTGTTTAAACCGATGATGATTTATAATTTCCTGACTTCAGCCCGCCTGATGGGCGATGCCTGTGTTTCCTTTACGGATAAGGCTATTGCCGGATTGGAGCCGAATATGAAGTATATACAGAAAAACCTTGAAAATTCACTGATGTTGGTAACGGCGCTCAACCGCCACATAGGTTATGAAAATGCCGCCAAAATAGCCAAAAAGGCACATGCTGAGGATAAAACCCTGAAAGATGCCGCCCTTGAACTGGAAATGCTTACAGAAGAACAATTTGACGAGTGGGTTGATCCCAAAAAGATGATTGGGTCTTTTAAGTAGGTTTAGGTGTAAATTTGATTACTTAGTGAATGTATCAAATTGACTTTCACAGAGTACTACGTAAGATAAGAATACTAAGAATGAGATTTCTTGCCCATTGTTTCGCTTATAGGACTTTAAAAATGTCTAAGCTTCTATCGCGCGAAAAATGGGCTACGAAATGACGATACTTTACTGAGCGACATGGAAAAAGCGCGCGACGACGTATTTTAAACTTTTTTGTTGTCGTCGCGCGCTTTTTCTTTGCTGACTCTTATAGCCCCGTCATTCCGCTCAAATCACGAAGCGATAGCGAAGTGATGTAGAGCGGCCCGCCCGAACGTGCCATTCGGTACGGGCGGGAATCTATTATTTAGAATTTGGTAAATGTCGAAATTTCGTTGACTACGTTAAAATCCGTATTAAAGCCATAACGCCGATGCATGCTTTTATTTTTTTTATCCTGTTTTCCGCATCCTCACTCAGTCCTGAAAGTAATACTGAAAGCCTGAAAAGTTTTTCTCTTGTATGTTTTGTTCTGAATAACCACTTAGAAGCCTGAGGCTATTCTTTCGGCTCAACCACTTCAATGCGAAGACGACGCTTGATGTAAAGCAATATCCATATCACGACAAGCAGAACCACAATGCCTCCGGCTCTTAAGAGCCAGGTTTTAAGAAAGTTAACTTCAACAGGAATAACATGAGGGGGCTGCTTCCCGGAGTATCGGTGTACTGGGTTGAGGTAATATCTTGTGCCATCATCAAATATTATGGTTGTTCGAATATAGCTGTCACTTCTTTTTAGTTTGTAGACCGCCTGACTTGTGTTCTTTTGTACATCCGCCACTTCGCCGTTTTGCCCGAAAAAATTAACTGCCATGGCCGTTTCTGTTGTAGATATAACAATTGAATCACCGAGAATACTTACGTCCTGGAGTTTTGATGTAAGCTTGGGTTTTACTGTATCATCAACATGTTCATAATGGCTGGCAACGAAATAATTTCCTTTTGCCAAAGCACTTTTGATTCCTGCGGAGTTTGGGTTTACATAAATGATGCGGTATTGTTTTTCTGGCAGAAAGCGGCTGGACCTGGGCAAGGCGTTGGCAATAAGTGTGGTGTAAATCCCTGAAGACAAGGCTTGATCCCATAAATGCTGCGACTGCACAAAATTTTCATCAACCATGATTCCATGATAGTTTCTGAGCAGCTTTGGGTGCTCCGGCTTATAATTGTCAAAAAACACAGAAGGCTTTAAATAAAGCAGGCATCCATTATCACGTACCATGTTAATGCGGTGTTGCTTATTATGAATGTCGCGGATAAAAGGGTAGTCGGTATAGTCGATATCATCGCAACCTATCGCCAGATGATCATTATGGTGAAGGCCTTGCATGTAAGTGTTTCCGGTTTTTTCGAACTTTTGGTTTGCTGCAAACAGAAGGGTGTCGTAATAGTATTCATCTAGTTCATAATAACGGTCGTTGCCGGAAATGCTCTCTAATGCATCTTTGTACCAGGGAGGATAAATATAAATGCCGGTTTTAATCCAGTTTGGGGCATCTAAATTGGTGTAGGGATTATAGATTTTTTTCCCAAAAAAAACTTCTGTTTGCGGAAAAAAATAACGAGGGGCCCAAAGGTAATGCAGCGCAATGGCCACTATGACGAGCAGACCGGTATAAAAAATCAGGTTTTTAATTATTCTCCACAGCATTGGCAATGTGCTAAATTTAACCGGCAAATGTACGAACTATAATTCGTTCATAAAACGGCTGTATTTGATTTTAAGCTTTATTAATAATGATAGTTGCATCCTGACTCATCATCTGAATTTCTTTACGTTACTACGATTAAGGTTTACGAAAAGATAAAGGAAAAGTTGCATCATAAAAAAGCGGATAAACAACGCTGTTTGCGCTTCGTTTATCCGCCGTTATATCCATGTTGCAGAAAGGCTTTACAATGGGATATTGCCGTGCTTTTTCGGTGGAATAGATTCCGTTTTGTTTTGTGTCATGTCTAATGCCTGCACCAGTTTCAGCCTGGTTTGCCGTGGATATATAATCGCATCAATATATCCCAGCTCTGCTGCACGGTAGGGGCTGGCAAACTGCCTTTTGTATTCTTCTACTTTTTCTTTCTTTTGCTCGTCAGTGAGGTTCTGCTTGCGGTAAAGGATGTTTACTGCTCCTTCAGGCCCCATTACCGCAATCTCAGATGTGGGATACGCTAAGTTGACGTCAGCCCCAAGATGTTTGGAGGCCATCACATCGTATGCGCCACCATAGGCTTTCCGGGTAATTATTGTGATTTTTGGTACGGTAGCTTCTGCATAGGCATACAGCAGCTTAGCGCCATGTTTGATAATACCGCCAAATTCCTGTGTAGTGCCTGGCAAAAATCCCGGAACATCCACGAAAGTGACCAAAGGAATATTAAAGGCATCGCAAAAGCGCACAAAACGTGCCCCTTTCATGCTCGACTCAATATCCAAGACGCCGGCCAGCACTTGTGGCTGGTTACCTACAACACCTACCGAGCGGCCGCCAATACGGGCAAACCCGGTGATGATGTTCTCTGCATAGTGAGGCATAATTTCGAAAAAGTTTTTATCATCCACTATGGCGGTGATTAACTCTTTCATGTCATAAGGCTTGTTAGGGTCGTCAGGCACGAATGTGTCCAGACTTTGGTCTTGGCGATAGATATCGTCGGTGCAAGGTTTTATTTCCGGGTCTTCCATGTTGTTGGATGGAATAAAGCTTATGAGTTCCCTCAGCATCATCATGGCTTGCTCGTCATCCTCGGCCATCATGTGAGCCACGCCGCTTTTCTGGTTGTGCGTCATAGCACCACCCAGCTCTTCCTGCGTCACCTCCTCGTGCGTTACGGTTTTGATCACATCCGGGCCGGTGACAAACATGTAGCTGTTTTGCTTGGTCATCAGGATAAAATCCGTCAGGGCGGGTGAATATACAGCGCCGCCGGCACACGGGCCAAGTACAGCCGAAATCTGTGGGATTACGCCGCTGGCGCGAGTGTTCAGGTAAAAGATATCGGCATATCCGGCCAGGCTTTCCACCCCTTCCTGGATACGAGCTCCGCCACTGTCGTTCAGCCCAAAAACAGGCGCCCCGTTTTTCAGGGCCAGCTCCATGACTTTTACGATTTTATCGGCATTGGCGCGGCTTAGTGTGCCACCAAAAACAGTGAAATCCTGTGCAAAAACATAAACGAGCCGGCCATCTATTTTACCATAACCGCTTACTACCCCATCGCCAAAAATTTTGTTTTTTTCCATACCAAAGTTGGTGTTGCGATGGGTTACGAACTTATCCAGTTCTACAAATGAACCGGCATCGAGCAACAGGTTTACACGCTCACGGGCCGTTAACCTCCCGGCATCATGTTGTTTTTTTATTCTTTCTTCGCCGCCGCCTTTTTCAGCTGTTTTATGACGTTCTTCTAAACGGTTTACTTTTTCTTCGTTCGACATATTGCGTATTTTTAGTTTTTCGGAAAGATTATTCTACCACAACCAGCGTTTGGGTTCCCTTTATAATATCGCCTTCCTTCACCAGGATGTCTTTTACTACACGATCTTGCTTTACTTTGTATTCACTTTCCATTTTCATGGCAGATACAATGATAACCGTATCTCCGGCTTTTACTTCGTCGCCCACAGAAACGGGAATGCCAACCACTTTTCCGGGCATCGGTGATGAGATGTGGGTTTCTTCGTCAGTTTCGCCACCTTTACGGCTTTTCTGATATTTTCGCTCGGCATCAATGATTTCAGCATCATAGCTGTTAAAAAGGGTATTGACTGTATAGGATTTAGCATGGTCTCCGGAAATCAGTTCCACGTTGTATGATTTTCCGTTATAGAGAATCGAATAGACGCCTTTTTCTACCTGCACGATATCGATTTCATATTCGCGGTCATCCACTTTGATGACCATTTTGGAGCCATCCTCGCTGATTTTATCTACCTGTGCTGTTCGGTCGTTGAGTTGTATTTCCATAGTATAATATTTTAGATTCGAATGCGGATTCTTTGTCTTCCGTAGGCTTTCCAGTTATTGGTCATCTGACCGCCATTTTTCTCAGGCTGGATAGAGTCTATTTTGCGGATATAATCCACAAACGCCGTCATGAGGGCAATATCTTCACAATCGCCGTCGCATTCATCGCCACTTATCAATTCATTGATATTATTATCGATAAAATGGGTGTTGTAATTTCCTGAGACAAATTCAGGGTGCTGCATTACTTTTTCGAGGAATTTCACAGAAGTTTTTACTCCGGTTATTTTGTATTCATACAACGCCCGGCTCATTCTTTTAATGGCCTCTTCGCGGGTTATCCCCCACGTAATGAGCTTGGAAATCATCGGGTCATAATCCATAGGAATTTCATATCCCTCATAAGCATAGCCGTCTACACGCACTCCCAGTCCGTAAGGCTGTGCAATGTGTTTGATGAGGCCGGGGCTGGGCATGAAATTATTATCCGGGTCTTCGGCATAAACACGGCATTCAATCGCATGCCCCTTTTGAGTGAGTTCGTTTTGTTTAACGGATAATTTCTCGCCGTTGGCGATGTTGATTTGTTCTTTTACCAAATCGATACCCACCACCCTTTCTGTAATCGGATGCTCTACCTGCAAGCGGGTGTTCATTTCCAGGAAATAGTAATTCAGGTCATCGCTCATTACAAATTCAATCGTGCCGGCTCCGTGGTAGTTCACTGCTTTAGCTGCATTAATGGCATGCTGCCCCATTTCTTCCCTGATTTCAGGGTTGAGCAGTGGCGAGGGTGTTTCTTCAATAACTTTTTGATGGCGCCTTTGCACTGAGCACTCACGCTCAAAAAGATGTACTGCATTGCCGTGCTTGTCAGCAATAATCTGGAACTCGATATGGTGGGGTGAAGTAATGTATTTTTCAATGTAAACACTGTCGTTTCCGAATGCTTCGCGGGCTTCGGAGCGTGCAGAGCGGATAGCGCTCCGGATATCTTCTTCCTTTTTAACCAGCCGCATACCTTTGCCTCCGCCACCGGCCGAAGCTTTAATCATCACAGGCAATCCAATTTCCATGATGGTATCGATGGCTTTTTGCTCGTCTGTGATTGGCTCTGTTGTACCGGGTACTACCGGTACACCGGCGGCTGTCATTTTTTTGCGGGCGGTAATCTTATCGCCCATGGCATCAATAGCAGAGCTGTCAGGGCCAATGAATTCGATGCCCTCTTGCTTGCAACGATCGGAAAAGGATGCATTTTCACTCAGGAAGCCGTATCCCGGGTGTATGGCGTCGGCCCCGGCGGCTTTAGCCACTTCAAAAATTTTATCCTGGTTCAGATAACTCTCGCTGGAAGCGGCTTTCCCAATGTAATAGGCTTCATTGGCATAACGCACATGCATAGCCTTGCGGTCAGCCTCTGAAAAAACCCCGATAGTTTCGATACCCATTTCCCGGCACGACCGCATAATTCTAACCGCGATCTCTCCCCGGTTGGCTACTAATACTTTTTGTATCATAGAAAAGTAGTTTTAATTCGATCCATTTTTTGAAGGGCATAAAAGTAGTATATTTTGATATATATTCATAACTACATATTTGTATTGCTGATAAAGCCTTTCTTGCTTTCGTTGATAAATATATAAAAAATCAGGGAGTGAAATGTTTAAAAACGTAGCAACAATTAATTTAACTTGTCGGGATATACAGGATATTGAACAACATTGTTTCGCAAAGCGGTTTTTGTTGTTTAGAGATTATAATCCGGATAGAAGGGGTTTCCCATTTCTTGCATTACAGATATACGATAATCGAGGTCTTCCTTATTTAAGTACTCTTTAACACCTCCTACTTTTCCTTTACGGGTTTTAAAAGAATTGGAGTCGTTTGTGTTTTTGGGGTTTAGGGTTTCTTTATAAGTTATGATAAAAAGCAAGGTATTAAACGGGGGTTAAGCTATCAATAGTTCGTTAAGTTTTCAGCTGGCAATTTTACCAAACCACAATGCGTCCCAATAGATGCGACGTATTTTTTTGCAACTCATATCCAA